>JAFUBJ010000025.1 GCA_017460265.1 Atopobiaceae bacterium
CAGGATGTTGGCCTTGCCGGGAACCGTGGACTCGGGAGCCTTGAGCTTGCCGACGCTCTCCTCGAGGGCGGCGTCGAGCTGCAGGTCACCGTCAAGAGAGAGCTCGGGCGCCTTCTCCTTGGCAAGACGGGTGGCCTCCTGGACCTTCTCGGCGGTGTCGCCGCCGGCGGAGCCCATGGTGGAGTAGGAGAGCATGGCAATGACGGGCTCGTCGCTCATGAGCGACTTCCACGTGGCCGCGCTGGAGATGGCGATCTCGGACAGCTCGTCGGCGTTGGGCGCGATGTTGAGGCCGCAGTCGGCAAAGAGCAGCGTGCCGTTCTCGCCGTACTCGGTCGGGGTGCACATGATGAAGAAGGAGCTCACGAGCTTGGTGCCGGGGGCGGTCTTCAGGATCTGCAGCGCCGGGCGCAGGGTGTTTGCGGTGGAGTGGCAGGCGCCGGAGACCAGGCCGTCGGCGTCGCCGAGCTTGACCATCATGGTGCCGTAGTAGGTGGCATCCGCAACCTGCTCATAGGCCTGCTCGGAGGTCATGCCCTTGGCCTTGCGCAGCTCGTAGAGGGCGTCGGCATAGGCCTGGCGCTTGTCGCTCGTGGCGGGGTCAATGACCGTGACGCCCGCGACGTCGATCGCGGCGGGGTCGCCAATGATGACGAGGTTGGCCAGGTCCTCCTCGACGATGATCTTTGCGGCGTCGATGGTGCGCTGGTCTTCGCCCTCGGGAAGGACGATGGTTTTCTTGTCCGCCTTGGCAAGTGACTTCATACGGTTGAGAAAGTCGCTCATGTGCTCCTCCTTGTGGTTGGCATGCCGTCATCTTTCATAGATGTATCTCTAATTATGCACGTGCGTTGGGTATTTGGTGCCGAATAAGTCGGTTCTGCACGTGCATGATAAAATCTTCCGCAATGAGTGGGCGGGGCAGCGGTGTCCCGCTCAGTTGCTGTCACCAACCATGGGGCCCAGCCCCTGCCGAGAGGAACGCCATGAGCATCGAGAGCGGTCTGCCCGCATCCTTCAACCCCGAATCCTACGACGCCATCATCGTTGGCGCCGGTTACGCCGGCGCGACCTGTGCCCGCCGTCTGGCCGAGGCATGTGGCTGCAAGGTCGCGGTCCTGGAGCGCAGGGGCCACATCGCCGGCAACGCCTATGACCGCATCGACGACGCCGGCGTCCTCATCCACGAGTACGGCCCGCACATCTACCACACCACCGACGAGCGCGTGCACGCGTTCCTCTCGCGCTTCACCGAGTGGAGCGACTACCAGCACAAGGTGCTCGCCAACATCAAGGGCACGCTCATGCCCGTGCCCTTCAACCACGCCTCCCTCAAGCTCGCCTTTGGCGAGGAGAAGGGCGAGAGGCTCTACCAGAAGCTCGTGAAGACCTTCGGCAAGGACAAGAAGGTCCCCATCATGGAGTTGCGCACCAAGAACGACCCGGAGCTCTCCGAGGTCGCCGACTACGTGTACGAGAACGTCTTCCTGTACTACACCATGAAGCAGTGGGGCAAGACGCCCGACCAGATCGACCCGTCGATCACCGGCCGCGTCCCCGTGTTCGTGGGCGACGACGACCGCTACTTCCCCGCGGCGCCGCACCAGGGCATGCCGGTCGACGGCTACACGCGCCTCTTCGAGCGCCTGCTCGACCACGACCTCATCCACGTTTTCCTTGACGTCGACGCCCGCGACCTCATCTCCGTCACCGACGACAGCGTCTTGGTCTGCGGCCACCCCTATGGCGGCGACGTCGTCTACACCGGCCCGCTCGACGAGCTCTTTGGCTCCGACCTGGGCGCGCTTCCGTACCGCACGCTCGACATGGTCTTCGAGACGCTCGACCAGGACCAGTTCCAGCCGGTGGGCACGGTCAACTACACCACGAGCGAGGACTTCACGCGCATCACCGAGTTCAAGAACATGACCGGCCAGGTGGTCCCCGGCAAGACCACCATCATGCGCGAGTACTCCAAGGCCTTCGAGCCCGGCAGCGGCCAGACGCCTTACTACGCCATCCTCGAGGACGAGAGCCAGAAGCTCTACCAGGCCTATCGCGACCGCGTGCGCAACGTCCTCAACTTCTGGGTGGTCGGCCGCCTGGCTGAGTACCGCTACTACGACATGGACGGCGTCGTCGCCTCCGCGCTCGACCTGTCCGACCAGATCATCGCCAACCGATAGGCAACTCTCTTTGGGCGGCCGGCCTTGGGCTGGCTGCCCTTTCATATCGCGCCCACGGTCATGAGGACCCAGAAAGGCACCACATGAACAAGATCATCTCGTTTGGCATTCCCTGCTACAACTCGGCCGAGTACATGGACCACTGCGTCGAGTCCATCCTCGCCGGCAGTGGGTACGCCGATGACGTGCAGGTCATCATCGTCGACGACGGCTCGACCAAGGATGACACCCTCGCCAAGGCAAAGCAGTGGGAGGAGCGCTACCCCGACCACGTGAAGGCCGTCCACCAGGAAAACGGTGGCCACGGCATGGCGGTGCTCGCGGGTCTCGAGAACGCCGACGGCACGTACTACAAGGTCGTCGACTCCGACGACTGGATCGACTCCTCTGCGCTCCAGGAGCTGCTTGCCACGCTGCGCGGCTTTGAGGAGGAGGGCGAGCGCGTCGACCTCGTGATCACCAACTACGTCTACGAGCACGTCGAGGACAACAAGCAGACCACCATCGACTATCTCTTTGCGCTGCCCAAGCGCCGCATCATGGGGTGGAAGGACATCGGCCACTTCTATATCTGGCAGAACCTCCTCATGCACTCGCTGTGCTACCGCACCGACATCCTGCGCGACGGGGGCATCCCCATGCCTGCGCACACTTTCTACGTGGACAACATCTATGCCTTCGTGCCGCTGCCGCGCTGCAAGACGCTCTACGACCTCGACGTCGACCTGTACCGCCACTACAGTGGCCGCGACGACCAGTCCGTCAACGAAGAGGTCATGGCGAGTCGCATCGACCAGCAGCTGCGCGTCACGCGCATCATGATGGAGTCCTACCATCTGTATCGCGACGTGCAGCCGGTCCAGCTGCGTAGCTACATGGTGGGCTACTTCACCATCATGATGGCGGTGTGCTCGATCTTTACCAAGATCTCCGACCACCCGGACGCCGAGGAGGAGCTCGCCAAGCTCTGGCAGGACCTCCACGACTACGATCGCCGCATGTGGCGTCGTTGCCGCCTGGGCATCATCGGCCTTTCGACCAACCTGCCCACCAAGGTGGGCGAGAAGACGACCCTGGGCATCTACCATATCGCCCAGAAGCTGGTCAAGTTCAACTAGGCCGTTCTGTAAGACCTGGGAGCCACCCATGCGCACGTGGGTGGCTCTCTGCTTTTGTGAGGTTGCGTATGATTCTTGCCTCCGCATCACCCAGAAGGCGCGAGCTGTTGCGTGCCTGTGGGCTTGAGGTGACGATTATCCCTGCAGACATAGACGAGGCGCGCCTGGAGGGGGAGTCCGCGACGGAGCTGGTCGAGCGGCTGGCGACGGCAAAGGCGCGCGCCATTGCCCGCGAGCTGGTGCCCGACGGCAAGGAGCTGCTCGTTGCCGCAGACACGATCGTCTGGGACGAGTTGGGCGACGTGCTGGGCAAGCCTCACGATGAGGAAGACGCACGGCGCATGCTCAAGATCTTGTCGGGGCGTACGCACTATGTGTCGACGGGTGTGTGCGTCGCGGCCTTTGACGAAGGGGAGGGCTGGCGGCACGCCTCGTTTGTCGAGACCACCGACGTGACGTTCTTCGAGCTCACCGACGCGCAGGTTGCTGCCTACGTCGCGTCAGGAGAGCCCATGGACAAGGCGGGCGCCTATGGCATCCAGGGGCTGGGTCGCTCGCTGGTGAGGGGCATCGTGGGAGACTATCCAAACGTGGTCGGACTGCCGGTGGGCAGGGTCTTGCGTGAGCTTGACCGCCTTGCCGGGACCGATCTGGTGACGAAGGCATTGGGAGGAAGCCATGCATAAGTACGAGAGCATCACCGACATCGAGGGCATCTACGTGGGACATGCCACCAACGCCGAGGCGGGCACGGGCTGCACGGTCATCGTGTGCCCGCGGGGTGCCGTGGGTGGCGTGGACGTGCGCGGAGGCGCGCCCGCAACGCGCGAGACCGACCTCCTGCGTGCCGAGGAGACGGTGCAGGAGCTGCATGCCGTGGTCCTCTCGGGCGGAAGCGCCTTTGGGCTTGCCGCGTCGACGGGCGTTGCCGAGGAGCTGGAGCGTCGCGACATCGGCCTCGACGTGGGTGTGACCAAGGTGCCCATCGTGAGTGGGGCCTGCCTGTTTGACCTCATGTGCGGTCGTGGCGACGTGCGCCCGACCGCCGCGGACGGGGTGGCTGCCGTGGCGAACGCGCTGGACGGCGAGCGCAGGCCACTTGCCGTGGGCAACGTGGGCGCAGGCACCGGCTGCACGGTCGGCAAGCTGGCTGGCGCCGAGCGCTGCATGAAGTCAGGCCTTGGTGAGTCCGTGCAGACCTGTGGGGAGCTTGTCTGCGGTGCCATCTCTGCGGTGAACGCCGTGGGCGACGTGGTCGACCCGGTGAGCGGGTCGGGCATCGCAGGGCTTCTTGACGAGGCGGGGGAGAGCGTCGTGGACAGCACCGAGGCGCTGCTCTCGCTGGGCGCGACCATGCCGCTTTCGCGCACGAACACCACCATTTCCTGCGTGGTCACCAACGCGCGTCTCACGCAGGCACAGGCCACCAAGGTGGCTCAGATGGCGGCCGACGCCTATGCCCACACCATCCGACCGACCCATACCACCAACGACGGCGACACGATCTTCGTGCTGGCGACGGGGGAGTACGAGCTGCCGGCTGCGATGCCGCTCGACGTGGTGGGCGTGCTGGCGACCAAGGCGCTGGAGGGTGCCATCGTCGACGCTGCCCTTTCTGCAACGGGTGCCGACGGCTTCAAGGCTGCCTGCGACCTGATGTAAGGATGACCCACGATTTGTGGGCCAAATAGCGTCTTCTCGGCCGATAAGGTCGTTCTCGTGACGGAACGACCCACATCCCGTGGGTCAAACTGGGCATTCTCGGCCGATTTGGCTGTCTTCGTTCCGAAAAGACCCACGATCCATGGGTCTTTTCGTCGGCGAAAGCCCTTCTCACTTCTTGGAAGAATGAGGTCCTTGTCGGCTCTCAATCATAAAAGAAGAGCCCAACCCGTCACTTGGGTTGGGCTCAGTCGCGCTGGCGATG
>JAFUBJ010000276.1 GCA_017460265.1 Atopobiaceae bacterium
CGCCTGCGCGAGCTTGCAGGCCTCGACGAGCTCCTCGTCGGCGGCGTGCTCGTTGCCCCAGCGCAGGTTGTCCTTGATGGTGCCGGAGAACAGCACGTTGCGCTGCAGCACCACGGCCACCTCGTTGCGCAGGGTGTCCATGTCGTAGGCGCGCACGTCCAGCCCGCCCACGCGCACGGTGCCCTTGGTGGCGTCGTACAGGCGGCTGATGAGCTGAATCAGCGTGGATTTGGAGGAGCCGGTGCCGCCGATGACGCCGATGACCTCGCCGCTCTTGATGTGGAGGTCCACGTCGTGCAGGGCGAAGCGGCCAGACTCGGGATGGTAGGCAAAGCTCACGTCGTCAAAGTCGACCGAGCCGTCCGCAACCTCGTACACGGGGTTTTCAGGATTGGCAAGGTCGGGCTCCTCAAGCAGCACCTCGCAAATGCGTCGGGCACTCTCCTCCGCCATGGTGATCATGACGAAGATCATGGAGAGCATGTTGAGGCTCATGAGCATGGAGAAGCCATAGGTGATAAGGGCGCTCATGTTGCCCACCTGCATGGCAGCTCCCGCCGTGCTGATGATGCGACGCGAGGCAAAGTACACCACGAAGGCATAGATGGTGTCGACGGCAAACGTCATGAGCGGCTGGTTCCAGGCCAAGATGCGCTCGGCACCCCAGAAGTCCTTGAAGACCTCGCCGGAGGCGCGCTCGAACTTCTGCTTCTCGTAATCCTCGCGCACGAAGCTCTTGACCACGCGAATGCCGCTGACGTTTTCCTCGACCGATTCGTTCAGGCGGTCGTACTTCTTGAAGATGCGCCTGAAGATGGGCATGACGATGCGCGCGATGCCGATGAGGGCAAATCCCAGGAAGAAGCCCACGACCACATACAGCGCGGCCATGGGGCCACCGGAGATGAAGGCCATCGTGGCGGCGAAGACGATCATGAGGGGGCTGCGCACGGCGCTGCGGATGATCTGCATGTAGGCCATCTGCACGTTCTGCGTGTCCGTCGTCAGGCGCGTCACCAACGAGTTGGTGGAGAAGCGGTCAATGTTGGAGAAGCTGAACGTCTGGATGGCCGCGAACATGTCATGGCGCAGATTGCGCGCAAATCCCGTGGAGGCCACGGAGCAGGCGATGCCCGCGATGGTGCCACAAGCCAAGCTGACGAGGGCGAGGACGGCCAAGATGATGCCGTAGCGCGCGATGGTCCCCATGTCGGCGCCCACGTTGAGCTGGTTGATAAGCTGCGAGGTGATAAATGGGATGATGCATTCGATGACGACCTCGCCCGCCACGAAGATGGGCGCTATGAGCGAGTTCTTCTTGTTCTCGCGAATGCTTCCGCCCAGTGTCTTAAAGATCTGACCAAGCGTCAGGTGCGCCATGGTCTTCTCGTGCTGCTCTTGGCTCATGCGCACTCCTCCTTCCGCTCCATTCCCTTCCAATGAGCTGCCAGCCTGTCAAGCAGGCATAGGAGCTCGACCTGTTCCTCGTCGCTCAGGCATGCAAGGCATTCGACCTCAAACTCGTCAAAGGCCGCCTTCATCTGCACGGCACGACGAACGCCCTCTTCGGTGAGCGCTATCTGCATCTGACGCCGGTCTTCCTCGGACCGGCTGCGCTCAATGAGCCCCTCTCCCTCGAGCTTGGAGAGCACCTCAGAGAGAGCAGCCGAGCTGATGCCCGACCGCTCTTGAAGCTCGCGTTGAGAGAGCTGTCCCCCTGCCCTGTGCAACTTTGCAAGCGTATGCTGCTTGCCGGACCTGCCGCCGACGTTGAAGTGCATGTAATGACCAAAGAAGCCAAGGTCATGCAGTATGCGATGGCCGATGGTCTGCTCCTGCGCTTCGCAGTCTTCCATATGCCCCTCCCCTCTTTCATTTACCACCTTAACGATACGCCGACGCAAAAAAATGTCAAGGTACCTAGCAAATATTAGTTGAGAGGGACACCTTATAGCCTGCTGTTGAAAGAATGCGAGGTAGGGCTACTGCTTTTTCCGAGCCAATAGGGCAAGGACGCCGCCGACCGCCGCCACACAGCCAACCATGACGGGTAGGGGGAACGTGTTTCCCAAAGCATTCGCCGAGCCCGCTTCCACCGCACTCGCCGAGTCAAAGGCAAGGCGATAGGCAACTTCGTGGGGCTTGCTCATGGCTGTCGTGTCACCAACGACGTCGAATGGCTCGTCAATCGAAAGGAGCGGAATCAGAAAGACCGAGTTGCCGCCTTCATTGATGGGCAGGTATGTTTTGCCAGCCACGACCATGTAGTCGTAGTTGGGGCTTGACCACTCGATTTCTGCCGCCGCCTTGCCTTCCTTTACGCTTACCTTAGCCGGGCTTGACACGCTCGCCTTGCCACTTCCGCCTTCCATGCTGACGTCCACCAGGTAGGTGCCGTCTTCCCAAGCGAGCGCAATCGAGTCTGAGTAAGGATCGTCGGCAAGGGGCTCGCCCTTGGCCTTCGCCAGGGAGGGCACTCCAAGGAGCAGCGCACCCATCAGCGCCCATGCAAGCAACGAAGTAACGAAGGAGCGCCGTACGCTGCCACTACCAGTCTTTCTGACCATGTTCCTGTCCCTTGATCGTCATCGGTATGCCACAGACCATGCGGACAACCTTGTCTGCGTTCGCGGCAAGCACGGAGCACGTACGCCCCACTCGCTCGCGCCACGCCCGCTCGTTTGCGTCTACGCGCACCACGCCCATACCCACCGCGCAGCAAGTGACGACCGCGCGCGAGCGCACTTCCATGATGGCTGGGGCATCGAGCTCGCCGTCCCACAGAAGCCC
>JAFUBJ010000277.1 GCA_017460265.1 Atopobiaceae bacterium
CGTCGACGGCGAGCGTGGTCGAGAAATCGGCCAGCTGCGTCTTCAGCTCGTGGTGCCGCTTTGCCTGGTTGACCTGACGCTCGAGGGGCCCTAGCTGCCGAGAGATCTCGCGCGAGATGTCCTTGGCGCGGGTCAGGTGCTCCTCCATGCTGCGAAGCTTGCGCTCCGAGCGCTCCTTGCGACGGCGGTGCTTCGAGATGCCCGCTGCCTCCTCAATGAGCTCTCTTCGGTCCTCGGGCCTGCTCGCCAGGATCGAGTCGAGCTTGCCCTGGCTGATGATGGAGTGCGTCTCCTTGCCGAGGCCAGAGTCATGCAGGATGTCGGTGATGTCCATCAGGCGTGACGGTGAGCCGTTGATGAGGTACTCGGACTCGCCGGAACGGTACATCCTTCGCGTGACGGCAACCTCAGAGAAGTCAATGGGAAGGGTGTGGTCTGAGTTGTCAAGGACGAGTGTCACCTCGGCAACGCCATCGGGCTGACGCGCCGACGAGCCCGAGAAGATCACGTCCTCCATTGCCTGGCCACGCAGCATCTTTGCGCTTTGCTCGCCCAGGACCCACAGGATGGCGTCGGAGATGTTTGACTTTCCCGAACCGTTAGGGCCGACCACGACCGTGAGGCCAGGGTCAAAGACCATGACCGTGCGGTCCGCGAACGACTTGAATCCCTTGAGCGTGAGCGACTTCAGGTACACGTGCGACTGCCTTCCTGCTGCCTAGCCGATGTCCGCCCAAGCGGCATGGGGGTCCTCTTCAATGCGCCTGATGGCATCTGCAGCGGCGGCGCTTTCGGACTCTTTTTTGGAGCGACCTTTGCCTCGTCCGACGCGCCGTCCCTCTAGGAGGGCAACGGACGTGAAGACCTTGGCATGAGCAGGGCCTTCGGAACCCTCGAGCTTGTAGGTTGGCGTCATGTGCATGTTGCCCGACTGCGTTATCTCCTGGAGCCTGGTCTTGGGATTGACCGAGAGCTGGATGGTCTCGGGAACCATGTACTCCCCCAGATGGCGCATGACGAAGTCGCGAGCGACGTCATAGCCGGCGTCCTCATAGAGCGCGCCCACAAGCGACTCGAAGACGTCTTCGAGAGCCGAGCGCATGCCCCTCGTGTGGGTGCCAAGCTCCGAGACGCCAAAGAGGATGAGGTCCGCGAGCCCCAGCGACTCGGACACCGCAGAGAGCATCTTGCCCGACACGAGCGCGATCTTGAGGTCGGTGAGTTGGCCCTCGTCCATGGAAGGAAACTTCTGGTACACCTCATGGGCGACAATGGCGCCAAGGACAGCGTCGCCCAGAAACTCTAGGCGCTCATACGATGCGGAAGGGGCCTTCCCTTCCGCAGCTGATGGATGAGTGATTGCAGAGACAACGAGGGAGCTGTCTTCAAAATGATGGCCGACAATCTCCTCGACTGCCTCGATACGGCGATGGAGCTTCAAGCGCGCTCCTTATTGGGCCTGCTCGATGGCATCCACGGCATCAGAGATGGTGACGATCTTGGCAAGCTCGTCGTCATCCATCGTGAGACCAAACTCGTCCTCGAACGCGGTGACGAGCTCAAGCAGGTCAAACGAGTCTGCGCCGAGCTGCTTGAAGTCGGTCTGATAGTTCAGGTCGGACGCATCGACGTCAAGCGAGTCGGCGGTGACGGCGATGACCTTCGCGAGAATTGCTTCGCGGTCCATGTGAATCTCCTTGTGTCAGGCCCATCACGTGGGCAAGGAACAACATTATCTATTCTGCCCAAGCGCCGCAGAAAAGGAAAGCATCATGGGATAACGATATGAAAAGACCAGCCCCGTCATCGCAAGGGTTGAACTTGGGGCCTTACTCCGCGACCCCGATGTCTGCGGCGACTTTGTCGACGAGCCCTTCTCGCACGGCCTTGGCGCAGACGAGCGCGCCGTTTTTGACCGCGGTCGGGCTTGTGGCACCGTGCCCAATGATGACCGGCGCCTTGAGACCCAAGAGGAAGGCGCCGCCATATTCGTCACCAGAGAGGTCGGCTGCCACCACCTTGAGGACGGGCTTGAGCAAGAGGGCTCCAAAGGCGGCAAGCTTGGAC
>JAFUBJ010000278.1 GCA_017460265.1 Atopobiaceae bacterium
CAGGGTTTCGGGCCTGCCCATTTCGACAATCTGGCCCTGATCCATGAAGATAAGGCGGTCGGCCACGGTGCGGGCGAAGCCATTTCATGGGTGACGCAGACCATGGTCATGCCTTCCTCGGCCAGCCCCACCATGACATCCAGCACTTCGCCCACCATCTCGGGGTCAAGGGCGGAGGTGGGTTCGTCAAAAAGCATGATGGAGGGCTGCATGGCCAGCGCGCGGGCGATGGCCACGCGCTGCTGCTGACCGCCGGACATCTCGGAGGGCTTGCGGTCGAGCAGCTCGCCAATCTGCACGAGGCGTGCGGCCTCCTCGACACGGCGCAGCATCTCGTCCTTGGAGAGCTTGTCCGCGCCCTTGAGGTTTTCCAGCGGGAACATGATGTTCTGCCGCACCGTCATGTGCGGGTAGAGCGCGTAGCTCTGGAACACCATGCCCACGCCGCGCAGCTCGGGCGTGAGCTTGGTGACGTCGGTGTCGCCAAACCAGATCTTGCCCTCGGTCGGCTCCTCAAGACCACAGATCATGTTGAGGGTCGTGGACTTGCCGCAGCCCGAAGGCCCGAGCAGGCCGATGAGCTTGCCGTCTGGGATGGTGAGATCGAAGTCGTCCACCGCGGTGAATACGCCTCCGACCTTCTTGTCTCGGTTGGGGTAACGCTTGCTGATGTGCTCTAGTACGATTTTCATGGCCTTTTCCTCTGCAAATGTGCGAGTAGGACAACAAAGATAATTGTAGTGGGAGCACCCGCCTTGCGGCACAACGACGCGAGGTTGTTTGCCAAACGTTACCGAGGGGTGGGTTATCTGCATGCAGGCGGTCGTGTACTGGTCGAGCAGTACACGATGGAGTCTTATGGGTTGGTTTTGCATCTTTGGTCCCGTTCGTGTACTGGTCGAACAGTACACGGTTGAGAAAGCCATGGTTAAAGATGCAGCTTGACCTTGCCCGAGGGGACCTTTGCCCCAAAGAAAGCTGCGTTCAACCCCACGCCAAACCTAGTCGCCCGCAGCAGACGATCAAGAAGGAGGCGCCCCTCTCGATCGTTCGGACGGCCCCCGCTTCGTTGTTTAGGAACATCGTCCAACAGCGCAACCTTTTCCTTAATCTTGCGGTAGCTGGTCAAATCGTCGACATTGAGCACGTAGATGGTCCAGCCCATGTGAGCAAGGGCTTCCCTACGCACGCGATCCGCCTCGGTGTCTCGGTGGTAGTCCTTGCCGTCGAACTCTATCCCCTCCTTCTTTGGCACACCATCCAGCTCATACACATACGCCGTATCCACCCTGCACGTTTCCTTGCCCGTAATAGCCTTTGCCGCATCATCTAACTGTTGCTCGTAGTTGAGCGCGGGTGCAACGAGGCCAAATCCACCCATGCTTCTCGGCAGGTGCAGCATGCACGAGACGACCGTCTCCATGGGGCTGGCACTTCCATCGCGCACCCACCTTAGCGCTCTACGCGCAGCTGATGTCCCGCGAAGACCCGCCTGCTTCAGAGACCCGATTGCGCGGTCGATGCCCTCAACCGACGTAAGGGCAGGACGTTCGTAGAACCCCGACGCAAAGCATGCAAACTGCGAATAGGTGCCGCACAGCTCGTGCCCAAGGACCACCGACCCTATCAGCGACGTCTGGTTTGCCATCTGGATAAAGGTGAGCTCGGGGCCCGCCGCATAGCGCTCCTCCCCCAGGTCGAGGAGCAGACCCCTAGGAATCTTTTCAATCTGGCACAGATGTGACTTGGCGCCAGCAGTCTGTCGACGCCTGACGGATGAAGGGATGAGGTGGTGAATGGGTCTTTGGGAGATGCCCAAAGTGGAAGGGTCAAGCGTCGAGAGCTCTCGAGCCTTGGGGACCACCGACTGCAGATACACATCCCCAGCCGTGCGCACAGCACTATCCACCTGCCGCGGAATGGAGCGCAGACGTTCGAGAGATGAGTTATGGCTAAGCAGCAAGGGCATGGGTGTCCCCTCTCTGGAAAAATCTCTGTTGTGGTGGTTGGTGCGGAACCCGTCCGCAAAGCTCGCTAATGGCGAGAAACCAATCTTACAACATGAGAAAAGAGAGTGGAACGCGAATGATTGTGTACTGGTCGAACAGTACACGATGGAGTCTTATGGGTTGGTTTTGCTCACTTAGGCCCAACCGTGTACTGGTCGAACAGTACACGATCCGACATACCTTTACGCGCGGCGGAATTCGTAGTGCTCGAAGAGGGCCGGTAAGTCTGCCGGAACGTCGCTGGGGTAGACCGTCTCGTCAGGTAGCTCGCCGGTGGTCCCGGCCGCACGGTAGGCCTGCACAGCCCACGTGCGGACCCCTCGCGCGGCAAGTTCATGACCAATCGTTGCAATGTCGTCGGGCGAGAGCAACGCGGGGTGCCAGGTCGTTCGCGCCTCGAGGCCCACGCCCGCCTCAAACAGCATCTCAAGGCAGGCACGGGCTGCATCTCCCGACGCAACGCCCCTTGTCACCTGGTCATACTTGTCCCACGGAGCCTTGACGTCCAAACCGACCCAGTCAAGGAACGGCAACGCCTCACGCAGGCGCTCAGGGAAGGCGCCGCAGGTGTGCAAACCCACCTCAAAGCCCATCTCTCGAGCGCGGCGCATGGCTTCGATCACGCCGGCCTGTGCAAGCGGCTCTCCCCCCGAAAAGACCACGCCGTCAAGCAGCCCGCGGCGCGCGTCGAGCAGGGCAAACAGATCACCTTCGTTGAGCGTCCCCGCCTCTGCAGACTGAAGCGCCGCGTTCTGGCAATACGGGCACCGCCACGGACACCCTGCCAAAAACGCGACGCATGCCAGCTTGCCTGGCCAGTCGACCGTAGAGAAGGACGCTATGCCACCTATGCGCAGCACGAGCGCGGCTCGACGAACTCCACGCGCTCGTGGAACTCGCCCTTCTTGCCCGTGTTGTAGAACGAGACGGGGCGGTAGTAGCCCATGACGCGGGTCCAGACCTCGCAAGGCTGGCGCTCGTCGTTGGAAAGCTCCACGCCGTCGATGACGACGCCGGTGCTGGTGAGTTCGCTCTTGTTGACCATGTTGTGCTCCATTCAAGGTCTGATATCGATATATTGTGCTTGATATCTTACCTACATACCATATCTTGTGTCTAGTACCAATTTCCGTGGACGCGTGAGACGCTGGGGGGTAGCCCCTTTTGTTTTGTTGCATGCAACAAAAGGGGCTACCCCCAGCGTCTCACGCACTCACAACCCCAAACGCTTGCGCTTGGCCAGCGCCAGCTCCTCGTCGCAGATCGGGCAGTACGCGTGCTCACCCGCAATGTAGCCGTGCTTGGGGCAGATGGAGAATGTCGGCGTCACCGTGATGTACGGCAGACGGAAGTTCTCCAGCGAGCGCTTGACCAGCTGCTTGCACGCCTCGGCAGACGAGACGCGCTCGCCCATGTACAGGTGCAGCACGGTGCCGCCGGTGTACTTCTTCTGCAGCTCCTCCTGCTCGGCGAGTGCCTGGAAGGGGTCGGTCGTGTAGCCCACCGGCAGCTGCGAGCTGTTGGTGTAGTACGGCTCGGCCGCGGTGCCAGCCTGGATGATGCCCACGTAGCGCTTGCGATCCTCGCGCGCAAAGCGGTACGTCGTGCCCTCGGCCGGCGTGGCCTCCAGGTTGTACATGTGGCCGGTCTCCTCCTGGAACTCGACCATCTTGTCGCGCACGTGGTCAAGCACGCGGATGGCCATGGCACGGCCCTCGGGCGACGTGATGTCGTAGGCATCGTGGCTGAAGTTGCGGATCATCTCGTTCATGCCGTTGACGCCGATGGTACTGAAGTGGTTGCGCAGCGTACCCAGGTAGCGCTTGGTGTACGGGAAGAGGCCTGCGTCAATGAGGCGCTGGATCTCCTTGCGCTTGAGCTCGAGCGACGTCTTGGCCAGGACCAACAGGTAGTCCAGCTCGTCCAAAAGGGCCTGCTCGTCGCCCTGGTGCTTGAAGCCCAGGCGCGCCATGTTCATGGTCACGACGCCGATGGAACCGGTCTGTTCGGCGGAGCCAAAGAGGCCGTTGCCGCGCTTCAGCAGCTCGCGCAGGTCAAGCTGCAGGCGGCAGCACATGGAGCGCACCATGTGCGGCTCGAGGTCGGAGTTCACGAAATTCTGGAAGTACGGCAGGCCGTACTTGGCCGTCATCTCAAAGAGCAGGTCGGCGTTGGGGGCGTCCCACGGGAAGTCCTTGGTGATGTTGTAGGTGGGGATGGGGAAGGTGAACACGCGGCCCTTGGCGTCACCCTCGGTCATGACCTCGATGAACGCGCGGTTGATCATGTCCATCTCTTCTTGCAGGTCGCCGTAGGTGAAGTCAACCGGCTCGCCACCCACCAGCGGCACCTGGTTGCGGATGTCTTCCGGGCAGGTCCAGTCAAAGGTGAGGTTGGAGAAGGGCGTCTGCGTACCCCAACGGCTGGGGACGTTCATGTTGTAGACAAAGCCCTGCATCTCCTGCTTGACCTCTTCGTAGGAGAGGTTATCGACGCGGATGAACGGAGCAAGGTAGGTGTCGGTGGAGCTAAACGCCTGAGCGCCTGCCCACTCGTTCTGGAGCGTGCCCAGGAAGTTGACCATCTGGCCCATGGCGGTACCCAGGTGCTTGGGGGGCGCCGACTCGACCTTGTTGGCAACGCCATTGAAGCCCTCGTTGAGCAGGGTGCGGAGGCTCCAGCCGGCGCAGTAGCCGCTCAGCATGTCGAGGTCGTGGATGTGCACGGCGCCAGAGCGGTGCGCCTCGCCCACCGCAGGCGGGTACACGTGGCTGAGCCAGTAGTTGGCAATGACCTTGCCCGACACGTTGAGAATGAGGCCACCCAGGCTGTAGCCCTGGTTGGCGTTGGCGTTGACGCGCCAGTCCGCACGGGAGAGGTACTCGTTCACCGAGCTCGTGACGTCAATGTAGGTCTCGCGATCGCGGCGCGTCTGGCTGCGCTTCTCGCGGTAGACGATGTAGGCGCGTGCGGTGTCAAAGTGGTTTGCCGTGATAAGCGTCTGCTCCACGATGTCCTGGATCTCTTCGACCGTAGGGGC
The DNA here is from genome assembly GCA_017460265.1 of Atopobiaceae bacterium. Taxonomy (GTDB): domain Bacteria; phylum Actinomycetota; class Coriobacteriia; order Coriobacteriales; family Atopobiaceae; genus UBA1367. Next base: position 5,050 of record JAFUBJ010000278.1, read on the forward strand.
GGCGCCATTGAAGCGATGTGCGATGACCTTGCACACCTGACCGGACAGGATGATGGCCTCGTCGGGGCCAAACTCTCCGGTGGCCTCTCCGGCCTTCTCGATGGCAGCGGTGATTTTTGACTGGTCAAAGCTGGTAAGCGAACCGTCTCGCTTGATGATCGAAGTTGGATAGGCAAACGGTGACATGCGGTCCTCCTCGGCTGTGCAGCCGCGTTTGTTGTTGGGCTCAATAGTGCATGAACCACAATAGCTTGTGTCTGTTTCAGATTCAAGACGCAAGATATGGTGTTTAACCAGTTGTGCCGTTCGCGGAACAAAGCACAGGTGGGAGTGGGAGAACGAGCATCTTGAAGACCGTTTTGCGGCAGGCAGACGCCAAATGAGCCGCAGGTAATAGCTCTGGATGATTTTGGGTACAATGTGCGCATGGACAGCAAAGAGCTACAGAACGTGGACGGCTCGGCGGCGCCAGCGGACGTTTCGGATGTCGGGGCGCCTTCGCTCGATGCCGAGCAGCTTGCAAAGGCCGCAGGCCGCGTCGCCGCTTCTGCTCTTCTTGCCACCTCGCTGACTGCGGCGCTCACCGAGCCGCCCCGCGCAGACCTGATCACCCTCCCCGAGCCCACGCCCATCGTTCAGGTTTACAACCCTTATGCCGACGATATCGAGCCTGCGGAAGAAGACGAGGACGATTCCGAGTCCAACCGCTGGCGGCGAATCCTGAGGATCATGAAGTACCTGGCCGTTGCGCTGCTTTTGGCTGGGTCAATTGCGCTTGGCCTGCTCAAGGGATGCGTCGGGTGCAGCGCAGGCTTGCTTGCTCCTCCCGACGACCCTCCTCAGGAAGAGCAGGAAGACGAGCAGAACACAAGCCAGCAAGCAGCGGCCCTCATCTTTGCGTGACTCAAAAGGGAGTATCCCTTCCGAGTCAGGGTGTGGTTTGGCTAGATGGTCTTTGTGGCGCACGCCCACCAGTTTCGGGCAAGCGCGGCGGCGGCAACGCGCTCAGCCACGTCATGGCTCTCGCAGATGCCAAACGTACAGCTACCAGACCCCGTGACTTGCGCGGCCCGCACGCCGTTCTGCGCACGCAGCCAATCTATGACCGCACGCTCCTCCGGCTCGAGCCTGCACGCCGGCGGTTCGAGGTTGTTGAACAGGTTCTTTGCGACGGCATCAATGTTGCTTTCGCGCAAGGCCTTGCACATGGGAGTTGGGCTTGCGGGGGCCGTGGGCACGCGGTCGAACTCGGCGTAGGCCTCGGGGGTGGAGACGCCGCCGGTAGGGCGCACCAGGACGATGGGCACGTCGGGAAGCGGGGGGAAGGTCTCCTTCAGCTGGTCTCCCACGCCCACAAGCAGCGAGGGAACTGGGTTGAGGAAAAACGCCATGTCGGCGCCTGCGCGGCGCGCAACCTCCACCACACGCGGGTCCTTCTCGCTGATGCACCACAGCATGCAGAGCGCGCGGATGGTCGTGGCCGCATCGGTCGACGCGCTGCCCAGGCCGCTCTTGTCGGGGATGTGGCGAACGACGTCAATCTGGGCCCCCGTGTTGATGCCAAACGCGGCGGCAAGGGCGCGGGCGGAACGGGCAACGAGAGTCCGTCTTTCGGGGACGTCCAACTCGGGCGTGGTGTTGACCACGATGGGGTACTCGTCGCTGCTTGTCACGGTCACCCTGTCGTGCAGGTCGACAGCAATCATGATCGAGTCGGCGCGATGGTAGCCGCGCTCGTCTCGGCCTTCATAGATGCCCAGGTGGAGGTTCACCTTAGCGTGGGCGGCAAGTGAAATGATGCGTGCCACGTCCCACCTCCGCGCTCGTTACTGCAACGGCTCTTCGGGAGTGTAGTCGAGGATGCGCTCGCCGGAATTGATGTCGTAGAGCTCGACCGTGTTGGTTAGCACGTCAACATACTGATACGACTGGCGCGCGCGACGTCCGCGACGCTCCTCAACCTCAACAACAAACAGCGACGGATGCGCACCAACCAGCGTGCCCGTGCGCTCCACGATGCGCGAACGGCCCATGTTTGCACGAACTTTTATGCGCTGGCCCTGAAGTGCCACCAGCTCGTCGCGAATATCGTCTACCCTATTGACGGACGGGATTTCGGTATCCATCTATTCCTCCGATATGCTGCATGCGCAGACTTATTGCAAGCATATGATTTTACCTTAGGATTTGCAGATTCACGAAAGGCAGACATGAACAAAGAACGCATCGACCGAGTCTTGGGCAACCTTGAGGCGCGCGGGCTTTCCCAGGCGCTTATATGCGACCCGGTTTCCATCAAGTATTTGACGGGCTATTACACCTTTCCGCACGAGCGCTTCTTTGCCCTGCACCTCTCTTCGGACGGGGCGACGCTCTTCTGCAACCGGCTCTTTCCGAGCGCGGAGGGTTTTGCCGACCGTGTGGTGACCTTCACGGACACCGACGACCCGCTGCCCCTGGTTGCTGACGTCTGCCAGAAGGGTTCGGCGCTGGGCGTAGACAAGAACCTGCCCGCCCGCTGGTTGCTGCCGCTGATGGATCTTGGCGCGGCGACAGGCTTTGAGGTGGCGTCTGGCGCGGTTGACGCTGCGCGCTCTGCCAAGGATGCCGAGGAGCAGGCGCTCATGCGCGAGGCAAGCCACCTGAACGACGAGGCCATGGGCTGGCTTGCGGCGCAGGTGCGCCCCGGTGTGACCGAGCTGGCCATTGCCGAGGGGCTGCTGGGTGCGTATCGCGCACTGGGTTCGGAGGGGTATTCCTTTGAGCCCATCGTGAGCTTTGGCGCAAACGCCGCCGACCCGCACCACGAGCCGGACGACACGGTCTTTGTGCCTGGCCAGATGGTCCTATTTGACGTGGGCTGCCTGTGGCAGGGGTACTGCTCGGACATGACGCGCACCTTCTTTACTGCCGAGCCCACCGAGCGCCAGCTTGAGGTGTACGAGACGGTTCGCCGCGCCAACGAGGCGGCGGCCGCGCTTGTGAAGCCGGGCGTGGAGTTTGCCGAGATTGACGCCGCCGCACGCGACCTCATTACCGGCGCGGGCTATGGCCCCTACTTCACGCACCGACTTGGGCACCAGATTGGCATGGAGGTCCACGAGCCAGGCGACGTGTCGGGTAGCCATCACGAGCCGGTGCGCCCGGGGCAGATCTTCTCGATCGAGCCGGGAATATACCTTGAGGGCGAGATTGGCGTGCGCATTGAGGACCTGTGCCTGGTCACCGAGGATGGGCGCGAGATCCTGAACCACTACAGCCACGAGGCCACGGGGCTCACGGTCTAGCGTGCGTGCGGGTTGGGGGTAGCCCCCACACCGCACGCCACCGC
>JAFUBJ010000279.1 GCA_017460265.1 Atopobiaceae bacterium
AGCCCCTCCTCAACTCCTTCAGACCGCGAGGTTTTTCTTGACTATGCCGCCGCAACTCCCATGGCGCCCGAAGCGGTGGAAGCCATGCTCCCGTACCTTTCGGAGCATTTCGAGAACCCCTCGGCGCCCTACGCGCGCGCCCGGGCGGCGCGAACGGCCCTTGAAGACGCCCGCGCCACGCTTGCGCACCTCATGGGTGCCAAGCCGGGCAACGTGGTGCTTACGGCCGGCGCGACCGAGGCAAACAACCTTGCCATAGCGGCGGCGGACGGCATCGTCTTGACCGACGCCATCGAGCATGAGAGCGTCCTTGCCAGCGCTGGCGCACACGGACGCGCCATGTTTGGCGTGGGGCCGGATGGGAGCGTGGACCCACAGGTGGTGAGCCATGCCCTTACGCCCGAGGTCGGGCTGGTGTCTGTCGAGCTTGCCAACGGCGAGATAGGCACCGTCCAGCCCATCAGGCAGATTGCCGACGTGGTGGCAAGGGAGCGCCAACGCAGGCTCGAGGCGGGAGAGGCCCGTCCCCTCTACCTGCACACGGATGCCTCACAGGCAGCCTGCACCCACGCGATCAACGTCAGCGCCCTGCGCGCCGACCTTGTGACGCTTTCCGCCGCAAAGGTGTATGGCCCCAAGCAGGTGGGTCTTCTCTGGGCTGCGGACGGCGTGCGCCTTCGCCCCCTCGTGCACGGGGGCGGGCAGGAGTCGGGCGTGCGCTCGGGCACGGACAACGTTGCCGGGGCCGTCGCCTTCGCACGTGCCTTCCAGCTGGCAAGTGAGCTTCGCACGTCCGAGTCTAAGCGCCTCACAAAGCTTCGTGACCGCCTTCAGCGCTCGCTTACCGAGGATTTCCCCTGGATGGTCGTCTCTGGGCCTAGAAACGCCTCTCGGCGGCTCCCAGGGCTTCTCAGCGTGTCGTTCCCCGGCTTGGAGGCGCGCCGCCTTGTGGTGCTTTTGGAGCGACGTGGCGTCTCGGTGGGAACGGGCAGCGCCTGTGCTGCCAGCCGCATGAAGGTGAGCCACGTGCTCTTTGCCATTGGCCTCTCCTCCGAGGCAGCGGCGGGCAGCCTGCGCCTGACGCTCGGCCGCCCCACCACAGAAGATGACATTGCCTATGCCGCGCAGGCAATAGCATCCGTCGTGCGCGACGAGTGCGCGCGCGTGGGGCTTGACGCACGGACGGGGGAGCGCGCATGAGCGAGCTGGTGTATGTGGGAATGAGCGGCGGTGTGGACTCCGCGCTTGCTGCTGCGCTTCTGATTGAGCAGGGCTATGACGTGCATGGCGTCTACATGCGCAACTGGTCGCGCGACCTGCCTGGCTTCAAGTGCCCCTGGGCCGAGGAGCTGGCCGACGCCGAGCGCGTTGCCGTCACGCTGGGTATCGACCTTGACGTGTGGGACTGCGAGGCCGAATACAAGGCCACCGTCGTGGACTACCTTGTTGACTCCTATGCGCGTGGCTACACCCCCAATCCCGACGTCATGTGCAACCAGACGGTGAAGTTTGGTACCTTTGCGGACCGCGCCTTTGCCGAGGGCGCAGACCTCATCGCCACGGGCCACTACGCTCGCGTGGAGCATGGCGCGCAGGGGTCCCCGGCACGCCTTCTGCGGTCGGCGGATGCCCATAAGGACCAGACGTACTTCCTGTGGCGCGTTGGGGGAGAGGTGCTCAATCGCTCGCTCTTTCCGGTGGGAGACATCCCCAGCAAGGCGGAGGTGCGGCACATGTGCGCCGAGCGCGGCCTTGGCATAGAGAACAAGCCGGATTCCGACGGCATCTGCTTCATTGGCCCGGTGGGGCTTCGCACGTTTTTGCTCGACACGCTCGAGCGGCGGGCGGGAAACGTGGTGGAGTGGGAGACGGGCACGGTGCTCGGTCACCACGACGGGGCCTTTCTCTTTACTGTGGGCCAACGCCGCGGGCTCGACTTGGGCGGCGGGCCGGCGCGCTACGTGGTCTCGACTGACGTGCAGGAAAACGTCGTCTATGTGACGGCCGACCCACACTGTCCCGCGCTCTGGACGGAAGGCCAGATGCTGGAAGACTGCCATTGGGTCTGCGGCGAGCCACCTGCGGCCGGGAACTACCTTGTGCGGACGCGTCACACGGGGCAGCTGCGCGAGGCACGCGTGGAACCCTGTGGTGACCATGCGTGCAAGGTGACCTATTCCGAGGCGGTGCGTACCGTCGCGCCTGGCCAGAGCGCCGTCATCTATGACGGCGAGGAGTGCCTTGGCGGCGGGATCATCGCGCGGCCAGATCCAGCGCTATACTGACGTTCAACGAGACGGTTCCCTTTGCACGGGGCAACCAGGACGCAACAACAGGAGGCTCGCCATGGCAGGCTTTTCGATCGTCATGCTCACGCTGCTCTTTGCATGGCCGTTGCTGCTCGTGGTGGCGGTGTTCTACCTCACCTTCGAGACGGCGGCGCTCGTGGTGACCAGCCCCGCCTTTCCCTTCATCATTGCCGCGATGGTCGCGGGCACCCTTGGCACCGCCAACGTGGCGATCGTGCTGTGGCGTCGCTATAAGAACCCCGAGGGCGCCAAGCTCTCGCTGCGGTCGTTTACCTGGACTTACGTCTGGTACGCCATCTCGTTTGTGGCATGCTGCATAGCCGTCTACTTTGCGGGGGTCGCCATCATCGGCCTCTTCTCGCAGACGGCATGATGCGCAGTTGATCGCACGGCCCTAGCTGAGCAGGTTCCTGTCGATGATCTGGAAGTTGGCGCGGTGCACGTAGAGCGCCTTGCCGTCCACCATGAGCTTGGTGGTCTTGGGCAGTTCGGTCTGGACCTCCCAATACACGTTGTTGCCCGAATACGCCACGATGGGCTGGCCGGTCTGGCTCTTGATGACGACCACGCGGCGCTTGCCAAAGTAGTTCTTGTACTGGTTGAGCTGGTAGGAGAGCGACGTGATGGTGAGCGGAGAGCCGCCGTGGCTCTCGATGAACTCCGGCGTGCTGAAGTCCATGTCGGGCTCCAGGCCCTTCTCGGCAAAGATGCAGGTGTCGCCGCAGGTCTCTAGCTCACGCCCGTCGATGGTGATGGTGATGACGCTGGAGAGCTCCCACGACTCGAAGGCGATGCCCGTCTCGGTGTATCCCGAGGTCTTGACCTTGTTGCCGCTCACGTTGACGCGCCTGCCGCTCGTCTGCATGGTCTGCTGGCCATAGTTGTCGTACGTGGTGATGACGAAGGCGTTGCCCACGAGGTCGCCCCGAAGCTCGGATATGACGCTCGTGCAGCCGGGAACCTGCGTCGTCACAAAGATCACGCCTACCAGCGCCAGCACCAGCGCGATGACCACGCCCATCGCGATCTTCTTTGCCTTGTCCATGTTGCCTCCTTTGAAGCCCTTCGATGAAACCATGGCGACGCCGCGGGGAGCTTGGGAGCCGCATGGTGACTGATGCTATACGATGCCGTGGATGTACTCAACGAGCCGCTCACGGTCATAGTAGCTGTTGGGGTTGTTGAGCACGAAGTCTGGCGCGATGCCCTCGTCGATGTTGTAGAACGAGCCGTTCTTGGTGATGCTGCACTGCGTGCAGCCCGAGATGGTGAACTGCGATCCGATGGCGTTCGTCGCATAGAAGACGATGCACGAGCCTCCGCAGGACTGGCGACCCAGCAAGGTGACGCGCCCAGAGTTCTTGAACGCTGCGGGAACGAGGTTGCCGCACGAGAAGGACACGGGCGAGATCAGGCAATACAGGTTGCGCCCTTCCAGGCCGTCTGCCTTGTCAAAGCTCCTGTCGAGGTTCGTGTCCACCTTGTACATGCCAAGGGACATGCCGCCAGAGAGCGTGTCGCGCAAGGCGATGGGCGTCTCGTCCAAGAACCAGCCAATGACGTAGACGGCGGCGTCGGCGGCTCCGCCCGTGTTGCAAGACAGGTCGATGACCACGTTCTTGACGGGGGAGTCATCGCGGGTGATCTGCGCGTGGGCGGCAGCGATGAGGGCAATGGTGTCCTGTGGGTTTTCCAGGTCGGCCTCGGAGTAGTAGTCAACAAGGTCGCGCTCGAATTCGTCAAAGGTGATGAAGGCCGTGTCGCCTACCTCCTCGTATCCGGGGATGCCGTCAGGGTAGTATGCCGCACGGGCGTTTTTGTAGCGCTCCTCGTCCACGTCGTTGGTCAGCCGCGAGAAGCCGCGAACGTTGTCCGCTACGGCCTGAGGAGCGTAGCCAGCGCCCGCAAGGGGAGAGGGGCTTCCGTAGGAGCTGTGGATGTCGTCCAGATGCAGGCTGATGAACTCGTGGAGCGCCTCCTCCACCTCCTTGGGGTTAGTGCTCGAGAGACGTTCCTTCAGGCCGACCTCGTCAAAGAAGGCGTCGAAGCTGACGATGTCATGCGTGTCCTTGAGGCCGTAGAAGTTGTCGAGCAAGAAGCACAGCTCGTGGTAGTTAAAGGCGGCCATCTTGTCGCTGAGGGTGGTTTCGGGGAGGTCCAGGCTGCTCGTGACGGCGTAGATGTCGTCGCTGCCTACCGCGATTCCCTCTCCGTCAAAGTAGATCGGGTAGCCGAGGTACGAGAACGAAAAGTCGTTGAGGGTTTGCATCGGCAGAAGGAATTCGCCGTCTGCCTGCACGATGTCGATCTCGTAGGGCGCAAGCTCGAACACGACCTCTTTGCCGTTGCGGTTGTAGGTTCCCTCGACGGCGGAGAACACCTCTCCCTCGTTGTCCTCGGGCAGCCGAGAAGAGGAAGTGCCCGAAACCAGAACCTCTGAGTCTGCGCGCTGGAAGAAGGCGTTGAAGTCATAGAAGGTGACCGTGTCGTTGTCGGCGTCAAAGATGGCGGTGTAGCCCGTGTCGGTGCGCGTGACGGTTGCCTTGGAGCCCGATGCCTCGTACTCGACGGGATAGGAGGTGGCCATGA
>JAFUBJ010000280.1 GCA_017460265.1 Atopobiaceae bacterium
GGCGATTCCCATCTCTGGCTTCAGGTGAGTGAGCGCCCCCAGTAAAGGGGGCGTTTTTGTTTGGCGGCGTTGCGGGGGGATCGAACCCGGGAGGGCGCAACAGTAACCTGCGAAGTACCCTTTCGAGGGGGTATCCCGTCTTGCCAACTGGGAAAACGTAAGAAATACCCCCTCGAAAGGGCGATTCGGTTTGTATCGGTCATCCTCTTGCGCTTGACAAGATTCCCTAAATCAAGTTTCGTGCTATTTTAAACATAAAATTATAGAATTTCGTGTACAACACAACACAAAGGAAGCAAGCTATGCAATTCTTGCAGCGCAGGCTCGAAGAGACTATCCATTCTTGGCTTGCAAACGATGCAAGCCACCCCCTACTTATGCGCGGGGCACGGCGCGCGGGTAAAACGACCCTTGCTGAGAAGGTGGGGAGGGAGTATGCGGGCGAGTATTTCGCGAAGCTCGACTTCCAGACAAATACAGCGCGCACAGATGCCATCTTCTCGGGCGCGACCGACGACCTCGACAGAATTACATCAAACATTGCCGAATACCTGCGCTGCGACCTCGACAGGGAGCGGTCCATCCTCCTCTTTGACGAGGTACAGCTGAATGAGAAGGCGCTCAACTCCCTCAGGTTTTTCTCTGAGAGCGGGTGGCGAATCATTGCGACAGGAAGTCTTCTGGGGGTGTCTGTCAAGAGGCGCGCCCTGCCGTTCCCCTCTGGAATTCGCCAAGTGGAGCTTCACCCCATCGACTTCGAAGAGTGGCTCTGGGCTTTGGGAGAGCGGCGTATGGCCGAAGACATTCGCTCACATGCCAACTCGCTCCAGCCCTACATGCTCCATGACGAGGCGCTCGAGCTCTATCATCGCTACCTTGTGGTGGGCGGCATGCCCAAAGCCGTGTCTACCTGGGTGCAGGAACGCGATTATTCGCGCGTACGCGAGATGCTTGACGAGATAGACCTTACCTATACGGCAGACATGACCGATCCCGACAACGGAATCAGCGGCGCTGCAGCCAAGCGCGTGTGGGAAAGCCTCCCCAAGCAGCTCATGCGCCCGTCTACCAAGAAGTTCAAGTTTGCAGACGTGATGCGCGGGGGACGGCGTTCAACATTGCTAGAGCCGCTCGAGTGGCTGGCTGCGGCAGGTATTGTGACACTGAACGACCTCACGTGCGACACGCGTTTTCCCCTCGCTCCGTACAACGACGAGGACGGCAGCTACTTCAAAGCCTACATTGCTGACACGGGCTTGATGTTCCGCAAGTACCGCGTGGACGCAGAGACCTACCTCGACCCCACGCTCCAGGATGTCCTTTCGAGCGACTTTCGCGGTGCCTTGGCCGAGAATGCGGTCATGCAGGCGCTCACGGCAAACGAGGTAGAGACGTACTACTGGATGCCGAAACCCACGGTGGGGAGTGGCGAGGTGGACTTCATCTACCAGACGGACCGTGCCGAGGTGGTCCCCGTGGAAGTGAAGTCGGGAAGGAACGTGCGAGCGCGGAGTCTGAAGAAACTGGTCGAGGAGGGGCGAGCCTCAAGGGCGTATCGACTGTCTGAGCAAAACTTCTCAAGGTCAGTAATCGAGGGGACCGAATGCACGCTGGCCGGCATTCCTCTTTATGCGGCGTTTACGCTGGGAAGCTGAGGTGCGTCGCTTGGAAAACGGGCGAGGTCGGCGGCCAGCTTCAACCGCACTCTAGGCCTGTGGCGAGACGGAGGTTTATCCCTGCGGGTAATAGAGTCAGCACGCATGGCCAAAAGCAGGCAACCAGCCAGCTCAACAGGAGGAACCATGTCAGGCGAGGTCAAGGACACCAACGAGCTTTCCGACGAGCAGCTTGAGGGCGTGAGCGGCGGATACATCTTCTACAACAATGAGAACGATACCTACGAGGTTCTCGATGACTACGACGGCCACGTCATGGAGGTCTTTGAGGACTACGAGGACGCGGTGGAGGAGGCAAGCAGGGAGGGGATGTACACCGACCTTGCCGACTGGGATACCGTAAAGGACCTGCGCAGACGCTTGAAGTAAGGGCTGCGGAGTTTCCCACTTCTTTCAACCGAAGTGACTCGGAAGGGATACTCCCTTTTGAGTCAACCTCCGGGCACGCTCATCTACAGGAACATCGCCATGAATTGCGGAAGCGTGATTTTACCGTCCAAGTGGCCGGCGTTGCCGTCAATGAGTTTATAGGCAGTCTGAGGTTCAAACCGCTCTACGAACTCGTTGAGAGACTTGGTTGCGCCGCGAGACGACTTCACCTCCACGGGCTCAACCTCGCCATTGCGCTCAAGCAAAAATTCTATCTCCTGTGCATTTACGTGCTATTATGCAGCAAATCGGACGTATTAACCAGATAAATATGCAGCAAAATCGACTGTTAATGTATTGGATTTTGCAGTGAATTTGACAATTATCTGGGCTACTGGCTGAGATACCGCGAAAGACCTGCGCAGACGCTTGAAATAAGGCCTTGGGAAGGCCCTCTTTTCTCAGATGAGCCGAGCAGGGTGACCTACAAAACGTAGTTCACTCTTGATTGTTTGTTGGTGCCGTTGCGGACGGAACGGGTCAGTAGCCCGCTTCATCGTGACCTGTTCTACACCGTGGCGGACAGGACGGGTCAGCTTGCGACGCAACAGCGACCCGTTTGGAACGACGGTGGGCGAGACGGGTCGACCTGCACGCTGGAAAGCGACCCGTTTGCTACCGTTGCGGGTGAGACGGGTCACCTGGCAGCCAATAGTGACCTGTTCCGTACCGAGGGGCTCCAAACGGGTCACCCAGCGTCCCAAACTCCAAACGCGCCCCACTCAAACGCACCTTTCAAAGTAGACATTAGTAAACTCCATAGAGGTAAAAGACGTGATAAGACCACTTAATGTAAGAAAAGCCCCTAACTGTTTCACATATAAAAAAAGATTCATCTTTTAGCAGAATTCATGTTGTCTCGATGAAAGTTGAGTGCTACCTTAAAACGGTATTTTCAGATAACTGCGCCAATAGCGCAGTTTTCGGGCCAGAAATGTAGTTAAAACGGAGCGGGCCCAACAAGGCAAAGGCATACCTGTATGCTAGCCCGCTCCCAGGAGCGGGGAGGTTTCGCATGTCGTACCTGCAGCGGATGGAAAAACGCCATCCGGGTCTGAGGTCGTTCCTGACGGTGCTGCTCAGTGCCGCCATGGTGCTGAACTCAGTGCCCACCCAGGCTCTCGCAGAGGTGGTGAATGAGCCTCAAGCGTTGGAGATCGAGTCGGTCGAGGACGAGACGGACGCGACGCTTGACGAGACCAAGGCCACCGAAGGCGAGCAGCCGGCGGACGAGCAGCCCGAGCCAACCGAGGCAGAGCCAGCTGAAGCTGAGCCTGCCAAGGCTGAGGAGGCAACTCCCGCCGAACCTTCTGTGCAGACGTTTGTCTATGAGGACGAGTCTGTCAAAGTGACTGCGGAGCCTACGGACCCGTCCGCCATCCCTGCGGATGCAGAGCTCGTCGTGCGCCCGGTGACGCCGACAAGCGAAGACTATTACTACGACGCCTTCATCGATGCCCTGAACGACAACTCTGAAGGTGACAAAGTCTATAGCGACAAGAACACCCTCCTCTACGATGTGATGTTCCTGGTTTGGAACGAGTATGGCGAGCAGGTCGAAGTAGAGCCGGCCGACGGCAGCGTGAAGGTGAACTTTGAGTTCAAGAAGAGCCAGCTTGCTGACGATCTTGGGGCCAAGGCAGTAGCTGACGTGGATGTTACCCACCTCCCCATTGGTGACGAAGGAGTGCAGGTTGAGGCCGTGGACTCCGTTGCCAAAGGCGACGAGCAGATCGAGATGTCGGTCGACAGCTTCTCGGTCTATGCGTTCAGCTACACCGTGGACTTCACGTATGACGGCTACACCTACAGCATCGAGGGCGAGAGCAACATCATGCTCTCCAAGCTGTTCGATATTCTGGGCATCGACGAGAAGATCGACAACGTTGAGGATGCGACCTTCAGCAACCCCGAGCTTGTGACCGTGGAGCAGGTCGAGGGCGACTGGCAGCTCACGAGCCTCGCTCCGTTCACCAGCAACGAGACGCTAACCGTGGCTCTTGCCAGCGGCGCGAAGTACGTGATCGACGTCACGGATGCGCAGACGTATACGGTGAACGTTGGCTTCCAAGGTTATGAGGGCGAATCGATTGCATACGATGGCACAGACAACTTCTATGTGTATGTTGAGCTGTGTAAGAAGAACGCTGACGGCACGGCTGGTGATATCGTGGGCTGGAACAGTGTCCAGCTTGATACGAACAACCCCTCAGTAACCTTTGACGGGTTCCAAGACTACACTAAGAATGAAAACCAGGTAGAAACTTGGAATCCGCTGCTCGAATACAATGACAGCGACTATGTAGTTAGCACGCGTCTATACAAGTCTTCGCCAGCGCCTACGTACCACAATGTGCGAAATCCTGGAGAACATGATTCGCTGCCGGTTGACATTTTCGATGGATACAATGTCCTGAGCAATATCGCAGAC
>JAFUBJ010000281.1 GCA_017460265.1 Atopobiaceae bacterium
GAACCAACATGCCAGCGTGCCGCGGCGGCAGCAGCCGGCATCGCATTTGCCACGGCGACTGTATTCTCGAGCGCCCCATAGAGCGGCAGGTCGTTGTCGCCATCACCAAAGAAGAGCACCTCATCCGGGATGACGCCCGCCGCTTCGATAAGCTGTGGTAGCGCCGTACCCTTGTTGACGCCAGCTGGCAAAATGTCGCACCACCCCGCAAAGGGAAGGACGCAGTCAAAGCACGGCACCAGGCCCTTCACACGCTGTATCAGCGCCGGAAACTCCCCCGCATCCCCCAGAAACGCGGTGGTCGCACTGATGAGCGGGATGTCCGGCACGCAGGCCACGATGGTGCTCTCCAAGGGAAAGCGCGCCGAGAACCGCTCGATGTCCTCCTTGGTGCAGCCCACGCTCAAGATGCGCTGCCTTCCCTCCTCGCCATGGGGGTAGAGGTTGAGGAAGGCGTCCGGCTCGTCGTCAAGCAGATCGGCAATCCGTTGGAGCGACTCGTTCTCCAGCAGCATGAGGTACGAGAGATCTCCGTCAACGTAGACCTTCATGCCGTTGGCCATGATGCCTGTGCCAAAAGCAGTCCCGTCATCGAAGAAGGTGCGGAGCTGGGGCATATCCCTGCCCGTGGCAAGGCCAAACGTTATGCCCGTCTCGCCAAGCGCCCGAATCGCCGCCTGCGTGCGGTTGGACACGCGATCGGCGCCAAAGGGCAGCAACGTTCCGTCCATGTCTGCAAGCACCAACTTGATCACGAGGGCCTCCCCACCTTGGTCAACACTCGTGCCATTGTACGACAAGCGCCAAGCCCAAGCCCCTGCGCAGATGGCGGAGCAGCCTGCCGCGTCGCATGATGGCCACATTGGCGCCTGGTCTGGGGCTCTTTACTACGTAGAGAGGTCACTCAACTTCGATAAGTCGCCAAAAACTGATCGGAGACATCGAGGCATGCCCCCATCAAGGCCTTGAGCTGGCCCTCGTTCGCATCGTTCACATGGATGCCCGCCGTGACGGAGACGGACTCCCCCGTCGCAAGGCAGAGCCTGCGTGCCACGGCGGCAGCGGCATCGGCATCCTTGTGCCCAGGGATGGTCGTGATCCAGAGGTCGCAGCGCGAAAGCTGCTTTCCGTGCAGCATGGGCCCAAGGCTTGCAAGCGCATGTCCGCCCACATGCGGCAACGTCCCGCCCGTGAGGAAGCACGCAAGCCCTTGGCCATCGGTCGCCGTCACCGACAGTTTGACGCAAAGCTCCCCCTCGCCCGCACTGCATTCGTAGGTCTTCATCGCTATCCCTCCCACGGACGGAAGCGGTCAAACTCCAGGCCAAACTGCATGAGCACCTTGCCCACCACGTGATCGACCTGGTCATCGGTCGTTTTGCATCCGTTATAAAACGTAAGCATGGGCGGGCACACCACGTAGCCGTCCTCTGCCACACGCAGGAGGTTTCGCAGGTGGGCCTGGTTGAGGGGCATCTCGCGCGGAATGAGCACGACCTTGCGGCCCTCCTTGCGGCAGACGTCAGCTGCACGCACGAGCAGGTCGTCGTCGTAGGCATTGGCGATGGCCGAGAGGCTCTTCATGCTGCAGGGCGCCACGATCATGCCGTCGGTGCAGAAGGAGCCGCTCGAGATGGTTGCCGCCAGGTTGTGGTTGTCGTGGACCACGTCTGCCAGGGCCTCCACCTGCTCAAGCGTGACGTCACATTCGCGGTCGATGATGACCTTGGCCCCTTTCGAGACCACGAGGTGCGTCTCGACGTCATCAAAGGTACGCAGGGCCTTGAGCACGGCGATGCCCAGCTGCACTCCAGAGGCCCCGGATATGCCGACGATGATGCGCTTTGTCATGGTTTCCTCTTGAACAGCCAAGACAGGGCAACTCTGCCCTGCCCCTACCCGAACGCTGTGAATGCCCTACGCAGGCAGGACGTCTGCCCACTTGCTGCGGTCGACCTCCATGAAGGGAGCCCTGTGGAAATGGTCCCTCATGTGGAAAGGCACGGTGCAGTCGAAGATGGTCTTGGTGGATATGCCCACGTCAGTTATCGAAGGTGCATAGTCGGGGTTCGAGCTGGGGTCGAGCGGATGACAACGCACGCCAGGGATGGTCACGACGTCCACATCGCCCTGGAAGCGCGTGTTCATGGCCCACAGGACGTCGTTGGTGTCAAAGATGTCCACGTCCTCGTCGACCAGGATCACATGCTTTAGCTCAGGAAACGCCGAGAACGCCAAAAGCGCCGCCTGACGCTGCTTGCCCTCATCTGTGTGCACGGTCTTCCTACACTGAAGGATGGCGAGGTACTTGCCACCTCCTGAGCGGTGCGCGTAGCAATTGACGACCTTACCAGGCAGCGCCTTCTCGATCATGCCCAGGATGGATGCTTCCGTGGGGATTCCCGCCATGTTGACATGCTCCTCGGAGGGGCCGATGCAGGTCTGCATGATGGGATTGACACGATGCGTGACCGCCTTGACCTTGAGTAGCCAGCATTCGTGGCTCGCGGGACCGTTGTATCCCGGGAACTCTGGCATGGCAAAGCCCGTGTGCGAGTTCTGGTCTTCCACCACGTTGTTGGAACCAGGAAGGATCTCGCCCTCGATCACGTACTCCGCATTAGCGATGGCATGCTCATCTATTGTCTTGCAGGCAACCAGTTCGACCGGCTTCTGACGAATGGCGCCGGCAATGGAGAGCTCATTGAAGCCCAGAGGCGTGGTAGGCGGCTCGAAGCACGACCCAATCTCGATGGCGGGGTCAACGCCGATGGACACGGAGATGGGCAGCGGACGCCCAAGTTCGGTGGCGCGCTCTGCCATGGCACCGATGTGACGACTGCCAGGCTGCAGGAAGATGGAAAGCTCGTCTCTTGACTGGATGCACATGCGATGGATGGTCACGTCCGAAAGCCCTGTGTCGGGATGAGTGGCGTAGCACATACCCAGCGTGATGTAGGGGCCCGCGTCAACAGGCGTGTTGGTTGGGGCGGGAACGAGCTTGAAGAGGTCGAAGTCCGGGTCGGTCGCAAGGTGCACGACCTCCTGTGCGGGCGCTGGCCCCTCGACGACCACGGGATCCACCGGATTCGAGGCACAGTCCATGAGCAGGTGGCCAAGCTCCTCCTTCTTGCAGCCCAAAAGGCTCGCAACGCGAGCACGGCTCGCGAGCACACCGATGGCGACGCTCGCGTTGGGGTGGCCCGTCACGTTGTGGAACACCATGGCGGGACCATCCACCTGAGTCGGACGCGCAACGGTCCCGCCCGCCCCCACGTAGCGATAGACTCCTGACAGCTCGGCCTCGGGGTCCACCTCCACATCCGTCTCGAGCAACTGTCCAGGCGTGTCCTTGAGCACCTCAAGCGCCGTGCGGAGGTCAAGAATGTCAGTGCGGTTATTCATCGCGCAATCCCCTCTCGTTAGGATGTGTGGCTATGCGCACAAGCTGTCTATCCAGGAGAAGAGCTCTGGCAGATCGTAGTCTCCACTGTGGGGCAGTCCCCAAGGAAGGGCGAAGTCCACGTCAAAGCCCTTGTTGGCAAGCATCGTCGCCAGGATGACCGGGATGGCAAGCGAGGTGTCGCGGTCAAAGGAGCCGTGGCGCACACGCCAGTGGCGGGTGGCTCCAGGGTTGCCCTCGGCAATCCAGGGCACTGGGTTCATCATCCGCACCACGGCAGGGTCAGCCAGCTCGGCGCCCTCGACCGTGTTGTGCTCCATGGAAAAGGCGGTGAAGTGACGGCCGTCGACGTCCTCGTCACCAAACTCCTCGTTCTCCGGACTCCTCAGGTCCACCGCGTCAAAGGCGGGCGTCGCCTTCATGCGCGTGATCTTTCCCACATAGCTACCCCAGTCGAGGTCTGCGACCGCGCCATCAACAACCTGCAGGTAGTCTTGTGCGTCAATCTCGGACCCTGCCACCTGCAGCCACGAGCGGTTCCGCTCGTTGTCATGTGTGCCCAGCTCGTGCTGCGCAGAAGCGATTACCCAACGCTTGGCCCACCTGGCAAAGCTGCCCGTTCCGTCAGCCTCCATAGTGAGCGCATTGCCCTTGTCATCCGTCAGTCCCAAACCGTTCACGTAGGCGGGGAAGAGGTCCTTGAGCGGCTGCGACAGCGCGATCTGCTCGTCCGTCATCATGCCCTCGTCTGGCACGCGGATGAAGCCGCCGTCATCGGTGCGCTGATGCTTGGTGCGATGGTAGTCGTTGTGTCCGCAGAAGAGCCACTCGTACGCTGCGTCCGCGTTCTCCAGGTTGTGGATGGGGCAATAGCAGCTGGCCGCCCAGACGTCGTCGCGCTCGTCAGCGGCGCCAATGGTTCGCAGGTAGGACTCGTATTCGGGCGCATTGCCCGTGGCGCCTGCCAGGGCGGAGAGCGCACCTCCCGCGCTGGTGCCGTTGGTCACGATGCGCTCCGCACATCCCGGAAAGACGTCGGCGTTGTGACGAATGTAGCGAATGGCGGCCTTGTAGTCCACGATGAACGCCGGCGCGCGGCCCACCTTCCTGCCCGTGGCCTCGCTCACCTTGCCGGCCACGCTTCCCTCGAAGAACTCGGTGGTCACCTTGCCGCTCGTGCGTCCACGCACGCCCGCGCTTGCCACCACGTAGCCGTGCTCCAGCGCGCAGAAGATGGAGTTGGGGCCCTTGCCATGCGGGTCGAGGCCCGGCTGATCGGCGGGGCCCGGCATGTAGCCGCCCACCGTGTTGGGCATGAAGATGGGCACCTCAGAAAGCGGGAGGCCCAGCGGCCTCTCGCCCTCATAGTAAGCGGCAGGCACGAAGACGTTCATGCGCTGGATGGGATCAAGGGGGTTTGTGCAATACTGAAGGCCCTCGTAGGCACGGTAGGAGATGCTCCTCCCCTCCAGCGTGCAGATCTTCTCGACAAACCCATCCTTGTCAAACCGCAAATCGTCCATCGTTGCCACATCCTCTCGCCGCGTACGTTGTTCTCTCATCTTAGCTGTCACAAATCTTGAACCGTAAGGGTGCCTCGCCCATCGGCGAGGCACCCAGGGAAGGAAGGACTATCCCAGAACCTTCGTGGCTTCGTCATCGTTGTAGGCCATGATGGTCGCGATGACCGTGAAGATGCCGCCGACGCCCACGCCGATGCAGTACTTGATGACGTCCTGCATACCGCCACCACCGGCGTAGTTGAAGATGCCGAACAAACCGCTGCCGCCGAACATGTACATCTTGGTGCCGAGGGCTCCGATGATGGCGCCGCCGATGCAACCGCCCAGAATGTTGATGGCAAAGAGCTTCTTGATGGGGATCAGGATGGAGTACATGAGGGGCTCGCCCACGCCGCAGATCTGGGAGATGGTGGCGGGAATGGCGAGGTCGCGCACCTTCTGGTTCTTGCGGCAGGCCCAGCAGATGGCAAGGCCCTGGAACATGCCGATCATGGGGCCGATGCCGCCGGCGGCCATGATGTAGTCAAAGCCGTTCTGGGCGATGAGCTGCAGGGCCATGCCGATGATGACCCAGTGCAGGCCAAACATGACCAGCACACCGAAGCCGCCGCCCAGAAGGCCGCCGGCCACGAGGCCACCCACCACGGGGATGTTGAAGAGGAAGTCGACGATGATGGAGATGACGCCGCAGATCATGTTGAGCACGGGGCCGATGACGAGGTAAGCGAGCACGACCGAGCAGACCGAGCTGATGATGGGGGTCAGGATGCCGCGCAGGTTGGGACCGATGTTCTTCTTGCACCACTTCTCAAGCAGCGACGCGACATAGACCGCGATGATTACCGGGAAGACGCTGGAGGTGTAGCCCGCGCCCGGCATGACGACCGGAATGCCCAGGAAGGTGTTGAAGTAGCTCATCTCGAAGGCCGTTCCGGCAAAGAGGGTGCCGGCGACCTCCATGGTCTGGGCGATGTTGACCATGGCGGGGTACGTGAGCGCCGCACCGATGGCCGCACCGATGAACTCGTTGCTGCCGAACTTGCGAGCCGCGCTGAAGCCCAGCATGATGGGCAGGAAGTAGAAGAATCCGTCACCCAGGGCATAGAGGATCATGTAGAGGCCGCTGGTGGGATCGAGCAGGCCGATGTTCTCGAGCGCCAGGAAGCTCACGACGCCTTTGAGGATACCAGCTGCGGTGAGCATGCCCAGCGTCGGGACCAAGATGCCCGAGATGGTGTTCATGAGCTTGTCAAGCAAGGTCTGGTTGGCATCCTCGGCTGCGGCGTCGGGGTCGTCCACCACGCCGCCGGCAAGGCCCGTCTTCTCGACGACGAGGTCGTAGGCCTCCTCGACCTGGGTGCCGATGACCACCTGGAACTGGCCGCCTGCCTCGAGCACCTTGATGACGCCGTCGAGGGCGGCGATGTCATCAGCGTTGGCGGATGCCACGCCGTTGTCCTTGAGCGTGAAGCGCAGGCGGGTCACGCAATGGGTCACGTTCTTGATGTTGTCCTTGCCACCCACGAGGCGAATGACCTCGTCTGTCGTGGCGTTGTAGTCGACTGCCATCTTGGCTTCCTTCCTTGGTTCACGCGGCCTTTCCGCTGTGCTTGAATAGAATATACACACTGAAGCCCAATATGTAAATAGAAAATTCGGTTTTCTTGGATTTCTTTCTCAGAAACTCGTAATTCAAGTCTTTTATCTGCGGTTATTCATGAATATCATATTTGTCGTACCCTGAATGAAAGGTTTGGCAAATGGACATCATGGAAGTCATGGCAACGAGGCGATCGTCGTTCACCCCCAACGACGAGCTCATCTACCAACAGGTCACTTCTGACCCAGAGGCAGTCGCGACGCTCACCACCACCGCCCTCGCGCAACGCTGCGGCGTATCGCAGCCAGCCCTCACACGCTTTGTCAAGTCGCTTGGTTATGCGCGTTACCAGGACTTTCGTGCAAGCCTCATCAGCTGGTTGACTGAGCAGCACCTCTCCCAGGCGCCCACAGACGGACGATTGGCGTACTTCTCCCGATTTGGGCAAGGCCTTTCACAGCTCGAAAGCCTTCTGACCGACGCCTTCATGAGCGACCTTGCCAGCTATGTTTCCTCGTTTGACAGAGTCTTCGCCACAGGAGTGGCAAAAAGCATGCAGCCGGCACGTCTGCTCGAGCAACTCATGGTCAAGTCCGGACGCATAGTGCAAGCATTTGACTCGGGCTACCTGGCAGAGGTCACCGACGCCATGACCGACCGCGACCTCATGATCGTGTTCTCGGTCGGGCAGCGGCAGGGCGCCTTCTCGACGCTTGTCGATTCCTCGGGGAAGGTCCTGCTATGCACCGCGACGGCCGAGGGTCCACTTGGCGAGGTAGCTGACCGCATGATCGTGTTTCCCTCCGCTTCGCGAAACCCCGAGGAGGGGTCGGTCTCGCCCATCATGTTCGACATGTTCGTCGAGCTCCTGGTGGCTTACCTCATGCGCCGCTAGATAATCAGGCGACTTGCTTGCCAGCCCGCCATTTGCTCCTCAAGAGGACCGCACGCTCCCTCACAGGGCAGATGCATCGGGCAAAAAGCGGTTGTTACGGCCAGTCATTTCGTTTGATGAGACGGACAGATGCATCTTTACGCTCTGGCAGCCACTCGTTTCTTTTGGTGAGGCGCGTACGCTCCGATTTCTGTCTCACCAAACGGAAAGAGTGGCCAAACGGTATAGTCGCCCCGATAAGCTGTCTCATGAAACGAAATGGTTGGCCTATGAGCATCCACTCGTCAATCAGGTGTTTCACCAAACGGAATAGCTGGCCGTAAAGCTAGAGGGATGCGCCCCTCCGCCAGGATCGACGAAGGGGCGCATACGCAAACGTGCCTCAGGGGCTAAAGAGCAGAGAATGTCGCGATCTACAGGTCGCGATAGGTGATGAGCCTGAGGTCGTCCTGTGCCTCGAGCCACGCACGAAGCTCAGGATCGATGAGCGCGTCAACTTCCTTGGTGCGGTTGACAGTGAGGCTCGAGTTGCCCAGGATGAAGGCGTCGAGGTAGCCGGGGTGGAAGACCAGCACGTACGTCTCGCCGTCGGCCATGGTCTCCGCCGTGCGCTTGATGAAGGCCGCCGGGTCGTACTGCTCGGGCGGGAGCATGTCCTCGAGGGCCATATGCACGTCGGTCTGCCCACAGCGCACTATCTTGGTGGGATCGAAGCTTGCGATCTGCTCCTTGAGGCCGTGCCTCTCGGCCACGATGTGGATGGCCTTGGTCACGTTGGCGTTCATGATCGCGTGGGCCTCAAAGTACTCCGGGTCCTTGCCCACGATCTCGCGGAAGCGCGTGAGCTGGGCCTCGACCTCAATGACGCACTCGTCCAGGTCGATGATCTCGCGGCCCTCCTTAAAGGCGGCGCGATACGTGCGGCTGCTGTGAAGCTGGCCGTTCTCATCCAGGAGGCTCGGGATGAGCGCCGGGTCCGCGCAAGGGGTCCCCAGGCAGAGGTTGGTGTGCTGACCGATGGCGATGTCGGCATCCTTGACCCATTCCCAGCCACGGGCCGCCTCGGGCATGTTGGGCATGAGGCCCGCAGAGCGCACCAGGCCTTCGTTGACGGCACGGGCAATGCCCAGGTTGACGGCGTAGCTATAGCCGATGTCGTCGGCGCGGATGAGCAGCTGCTTCATGATGGGGTCCTTTCGATTGCAATTGGTACGTCTCACCATACGACAAAAGGGAGGCAGCCATGGAGAAGGCTGCCTCCCGGAGGAAGGAAGGGGGTCCTTATGCGGTAGCCTCAGCAGCCTTGCGATCCTCCTCAAGCTGTTCGGGTGTGAAGCCGAAGAGGTACGTGACGACGGCGGCAACCACCAGGGCCAACACCGACGCGCCGACACCTGCCGCCAGGTTGAAGCTGCCTCCCTGCATGAAGCCGACAACACCCAGCACGCTCGCCGAACCAAGGACGTACACCTTCAAGCCCAAAAGTCCAGCCACGGCGCCACCCGCGAAGCCGCCGGCAATCATGCCAGCCAGGGTACGCGTGTACTTGAAGCCGCAGCCATAGAGTGCGGGCTCAGTCACGCCACCCACGGCACCAGAGAGGAAGTAGCCCAGCTGTGCAGCCTTCTCGTCCTTCTCGCGCAGACGCAGGAAGGCGCCGAGGGCCATGCCCCACGTGGCCCACTGGGCAAGGCCGCCAGCCACCATGACGCAACCGTCAGATCCCGTGGCGAAGAGCTGGGAGATGGCAAGCACGATGAGCACCTGATGCATACCGGTCATGACGAGGAACTCCCAGAGGGCCGCAATGATTGCGCAGGCCACGAAGCCACCAACACCCGCAAAGCCGAACATCACGTTGCCGATGATACCGCCGAGCCAGCCGCCGAGCGGGGCAAGGGCGCAAAGACCCGCGGGGACCATGACGAGCATGGTGAGGAAGGGCACGAACGTGGTGGAGAGCATGTCGGGGATGACCTTCTTGAAGAGGTCCTCGACGAGCTTCAGCACAGGCACGCAGAGCACGATGGGCAGCACGGTCTGGAAGTAGTTGCTCACTGGCGCAGGGATGCCAAAGACCGTGGTGGAGGCAACCGGTGTGGCGGCAGCCATGAGGGCCTCGGCATTGAGCGCTTCGCCGGAGCTGAGCATCGCGGTGACCGCAGACAGCGCGTTGAACTGCGAGAGCATGTACGGAGTGACCAGGATGCCGCCCATCATCATGCCGAGCACCTCAGAGCACCCCAGAACCTTGGCGGCCGTGTAGCCCAGATAGATGGGCATGAAGAAGAAGCCGGCGTCGTACAGCCACTCGTTGAAGAGCAGGTAGAAGTTGCTGTTTGCGTCTACCACGCCCAGCATGTCGGGGCCGAGGATGACCGCGATGGTCTTGAACATGGCCGCCGCCATTATGACGGGGATGAGACCGACCATGGTCTTGGAGAGGTAGTTGAGGATGGCGTTGCCAACGTTCTGGGGCGTCCACTCGAACTTGGCCGCATCTCCCTCGTCAATGTCGATGGAGCCGCCACCGGTGACGCCGAGCTTCATGACCTCGTCGTAGACCTTGGTCACGTTCTGACCAATGATGACCTGGAACTGGCCGCCGCTCCACTGGGCGCCAATGACGCCGGGTATCTTCTTGATGGCATCGGCATCGGGGATGGACTCGGCCTTCAGGCTGAAGCGGAGGCGCGTGATGCAATGGATGAGGTTGGTGACGTTCTCCTTGCCGCCTACGGCTGCGAGGACGTCGGCAGCGGTCTTTGCGTTGTCTGCCATGGTGGTTTCCCTTCCTTCGTACTGGTTCCCTAGCTGGTGCCGCTCTGGGGACCCATGGGAAGGGTGGTCGGGCCTTCGGCATGAAAAAAGCCCCCGAAGCATAGCGAACGAGACAGCCTACAGGCTGCTCGCCGGTAATGCCTCGCGGAGCGATCCGCCGAGTAACACCCGAACTGAGAGGGACTATACAAAGTTTGACATCAAGCTGTCAAGAACTTTTTTGCGATGCGTTCGGAGATGCGGTTCACATGCAGCATGAGATAGAGC
>JAFUBJ010000282.1 GCA_017460265.1 Atopobiaceae bacterium
AGCTCTTTGGAGAACGCTATCGAAGAATCGTGCCCGCCTACGACATGGTCGGCATCATCTTCGAACACAGCAATGACCCTCGTACGGTCGTGGCAAGCAGCGTGACGGGTGCGTGGCAGCATGACCCCTTTACGTGGAAGGTGCTGCCACGTGGGGTCGAGGAGGCTGACGATCTCAGCTCAGAGAGCAAGATTATGCGTTCGGCCTTGAAGGCCTGGCTTTCGAACGTGTCGCTTGAGGAGAGGGCCGTCCTCGTCGACCAGTTCTTTGACGCCCTCGAGGCAAGTGGGGCGACCACGCTTTCGGAGGTGACGGAGAGCGTCCAGTCTATGAAGACCGTGCTCAGCGCCATGGGAGGGATGGATGACTCGACGAAGGACCTCCTAAGGAGCCTGGCGGGCAACATGGTCGCAAAGACGATGGAGTCTGCGGCAAACGCTGCGTTTCGTGCCGCTCAGGGCGTGATGGAAGAGCTGAAGAAGCTTCCTGAAGCCGATCGCGATGCGGTAGAGTAGGCATAGGCTGCCATTCGGTGGCTGCAGTGAGCGTGGGAGGTGTCGCATGGAAAGGCTTGAAGGGGGCGCAGACGGTGCGAGGTTTGCCCGTAGGCTCGAGGAGGCCCTTTGCTCGCTGGACACCCCTGAAGAGGCTCACGCCTTTCTTGCCGACCTGTGCAGTCGACGCGAGATCGTTGACTTGGCGCAGCGTCTAGAGGTTGCGTCGATGCTTCGTGAGGGCGCCTCGTACGTGGACGTCTCTCGTGCAACTGGTGCTTCGTCCACCACGGTGAGCCGTGTCTCAAAGTGCCTTAACGGCGATACGGGCGGCTATCGACTGGTCTTGGAGCGCCTAGAGGAGAGGGACGCGTCATTGTGACGCGAGTCGTCTGACCCTTCAATAACTGTCCGCCGCGCGCGTTATCATGGATGGGCACAAAGCCGATCTGGGAGGCATTGCCTTCTGCAGGGAGAGTCATGTCGCTTAACAACGTATCATCACCGCACGGTTCGCTGCTTGTCGCCGAGGCCCTTGCTTCGTTGCGCCAAGCCGTTGCGTCAACTGGCCAGGCGCTGTTGCTCGTTCCAAGCTTTGCGCAGGCCTATTTGGCACAGCGCATGCTTTCCGAGGAGCCTGCGCTCTCGTTGGGCGTGACCACGACGACGCCTGCCGCCTGGGTGGCCGAGCGTTGGGATGTCTGGGGAGACGGCAGGGCAATCGTGACGGACAGCCAGCGCCTTGTGCTCATGCAGCTCGCGCTTGGCGCATCGAAGTCTGCGATTGGGTCCACTTCGGGCGTGCTTTCTTCCCTTGTCCGCGTTGCCCGCACGGCGTTTGCCTTCCTCCCCAAGGGGCGTTCCGACGAGCAGGAGGCTCGTCTCACTGACGGCGAGCTTGAGGCGTGCGCCGTGCTCCGGCAATACGGGACCCTTCTGGGGGAGCACGGGCTTGTGGAGCAGACCGAGGCGATGTGCCTCCTTGCCAATGCCATACCCGCCTTTCCGCCGATTGTGGTGATCGGGTTCGCGACCCTTCCGCGCGCGCTACGCGCGCTGCTTGACCGTGCAGCCACACAGGCGGAAGTCACCTTAGTCCTCCCCACAGACGGGGAGGCGCCCGTGCCGCCTCCCTCTGACGTGGAGGCTCGGCTGCTTGAGGCGGCGGGGCCTTTGGCAGAATGGGAACTCGTTGCGAGGGAGGTCGTGGAGTCGGCCAAAGGCGGCGCACGCGACGTGGCGGTGGTCGTCCCAGACGTCGAGAAGGCCTGGCGCGAGCTTGCGCCAAGGCTTCGCGCGCGTGGGGTATCATCTGCCTGCGCGCTTCGTCGCCGGGCCTCTCTTGATGCGACCATCTCGGCTTTTTTGGGCTTTGCTCGTTCGGTGGCGCACCTGAGCGAGCTGTCGGAAGAGTGGCCGGAGCCGCTTGACGGACCCGAAGGGCCCGTGCCTCAGCTTGGCGACATGTCGTGGTGGCCACCGCGCGAGCTGACGGACTTCCTTCTTAGTGCTGCCGCAGGCGTCGACCATGCCCGCGTGTGGGCGCTGGATGCCAAGTGGCGTGGCAACAGGCTGCTCACGCCCAAGACGGTGCTTGAGCAGCTCCAGCGAGAAAGCCTGACGTCGCGCAGCGTCGCGCAGGCGACGGCGTCGATCCTTAAGGGTCGTGTGGGTACGGCGGCGCTTCAGCTTGCTCGTTCGCTTGAGGAAACGGAGACGCCGCCGCGTGACGCGATTCTGGCGCTAGGCCTGGTGCAAGACGTCGCGCGTGAGGTGGGCGCGCTGGGCGTGAGCGCTCAGCATCGCAAGGACGTCCGGCACGAACAGACCCTTTCCGGGTTGGTGACGCTCGTCTCCGAAGTGGTCAACTCGTCGAGCATCGGGGGCCACGTCACGCTTGCGGCTGACGAGCCGCTCTGCGTGGCAACGATCTGCTCGAGGCAGGAGGCCCTCGGACTTGAGCCGCGGAGCCATGACGTGGTGGTGTGCTGCGGGCTGACCTCTGCCGAGTGGCCGCTTGCGCCTGCAGACGATGCCGCTGTCGCGTTGATGGAGCACCTTGGCGCATACGATGCGGAGGCACCGCTCTCGCTTGCCCGAAGGCAGTTTGCGTCTGCCGTCCGTTCGGCACGAAAGAAAGTGCTTTTCGAGCGTGCCCTTCATGACAAGGACGCAAAGCCAACCTACCGCGCGGTCGTGTTGAGCGAGTCGCTCGCGACAAGAGATGCGGACGGGGAGCCTGCCGCCCTTAGCTCGTCTTCGTTGAGCGAGGGACAAGCTGACGCGCTCATTTCCGTTGGTGGCAAGGCGCCTCGGCCTCTGGAGCGCCTTGAGCGGATGCCCGCTGGCATCATCAGCGAATCGGCCATGGGCATGGTCGTGGTTCCCCGCGAGGGGGAGGAGGCGCTGCCTGGGGGCGTGCCGTCTCTTTCCGCCTCTCAGATAGAGTCATACCTCGAGTGTCCCTACAAATGGTTCACGCTTCGTAGGTTGGGCCTCGAAGGCTGTGACGCGGGCTTCTCTGCCATGGAAATGGGGTCGTTTGCCCACCGTGTGCTCGAGGTGTCGCGGCGCAGGCTCATGCAGCATGCCGCCGAGGCCGCGGGCCTCGTTGCCCCCGGGGAGCTTTTGGACCTCGAAGGGGGAGAGGTCACCTTCGTGCCCGGGTCATCCATCAGCAACGAGACTCTTCCTCTTGCACGAGAGCTGGTCCTGACCGAGTTTGACTACCATCTCATGCACCAGCGCCAACGGGCGACAACGCTGTCTGCGCAGGCGCTCGTGCCCCACACCGCTACAGAGGAGTACCGACTGTCTCTGCTGCGCGACGACCTCGTGTCTTCCGTGGAGTTCGAGAGGGGTCGGCTTGTGGGCTTCGAGCCGCGTTACTTCGAGCTTCGGTTTGGAGGCAAGGGCGCGCGGGCACATCATGTGCGCTATGCCGGCGTCGACTTTGTGGGAAGCATTGACCGTGTCGATGTGGATGCCCATGGGCGCGCGGTGGTGATCGACTATAAGCACAAGGGTGCGGGCGGCTTTGCTGGGGAATACGACGTGTTCCCCAAAGGTTCTCCAGAGGTTGGGCAGCCGCTCGAGCTTCCTCGGCGCGTTCAGTCG
>JAFUBJ010000283.1 GCA_017460265.1 Atopobiaceae bacterium
AAGGACCACGTTCCCGTGTCAAGTAGATGTTTCATGACGTTTTACTGCTTGAACCAGGACTCATCTGAGCAAGGCGGCGCATCCCTTGGCCGTTCTTCACTCTTCTGGTTTGACAGATACCCCTTGGGGGTATACTCTCCTCTGTAAAGGACAGAGGAGGAACCATGGCTGAAGAGACGCGCAGCTGCTGTGCCGAGGCGCACCAGAAGCACACGCCCCGTTCGGAGGAGCTCAAGCGCGACGTGTCCAAGCGCATCAACCGCGCCATTGGCCAGCTCAACGGCATCAAGACGATGGTGGAGGAAGACCGCTATTGCGGCGACGTGCTCACACAGCTTGCGGCGGTCGAGAAGGCCGTGGCGTCCATCTCGCGCATCGTCATGCGCGACCATCTCGAGACCTGCGTCACCGAGCGCATCCAAGCCGGTGACCAGCAGGTCATTGACGAGGTCATGGACCTTCTCAAGAAGTTCAGCTAGGAGCTGCGTTATGGCAACCACCAAGGAAACCTTTGACATTACGGGCATGACCTGCGCCGCATGCTCTGCGCGCGTGGGCAAGGCTGCGGGGGAGTGCGCCGGCGTCACCGAGGCCAACGTCAACCTGCTCAAGAACAGCATGGAGCTCACCTACGATGGCTCGCCGGCAACGGTGGACGCCGTTGTGGCTGCCATCGAGAGGGCGGGCTACGGCGCCGTTCCACGCACGCAGCGCGCAACGGCAGCTGGGACGTCTTCGGTGAAGTCTGCCGCCCCGGTCACGGATGTGGCCACGCAGGCCATCGAGGAGAAGCGCCGTCAGCTCATCGTTTCGGCCATCTTCTCGGTGCCGCTCTTCTACATTGCCATGGGTCCCATGTTTGGCTGGCCCGAGATTCCAGGCATCGCCGGCATGGAAGGCATGATGGGCTCCGCCCTCACGCAGCTCTTGCTGTGCATCCCCATTCTTTTCGTCAACCGTCACTACTTTGTGGGCGGCTTCCGGTCGCTCTGGCACCGCGCGCCCAACATGGATTCGCTCATCGCCATCGGCTCTGCGGCGAGCTTTGTGTTCTCGGTCATCAACATGTACGCGATGGCGGCGGCGTTTGGCCGCATGGACATGGAGGCCGCGCACGAGGCTATGCACGGCCTGTACTTTGACTCTGCGGGCATGATCTTGACCCTCATCACGCTGGGCAAGTTCTTCGAGGCGCGCGCCAAGGGGCGTACGACCGACGCCATCACCAAGCTCATGGACCTGGCTCCCAAGACGGCCACCGTGGTTCGTAATGGGGAAGAGGTGACCATTCCCACCGACGACGTGGTGGTGGGGGACCGCTTGGTCGTTCGTGCAGGCGAGTCCGTGCCGGTGGACGGTGTGGTGGTCGAGGGCTCGGCCCTCATAGACGAGAGCGCCATCACGGGCGAGCCGGTCCCGGTCGAGAAGGCCGTGGGCGGCCATGTGACGGGTGCCACCGTCAGCACGCGTGGCTGGTTTGTCATGGAGGCCCGTGCGGTGGGTGAGGATACCACGCTTGCGCAGATCATTCGCTTGGTGGATGACGCCACCAGCTCAAAGGCTCCCATCGAGCGACAGGCCGACCGCATCGCAGGCATCTTTGTGCCGGTGGTGCTGGCCATAGCTGCCGTGACGCTTGTGGGATGGCTGGTGCTTACGCATGACGTGGCTGCTGCGCTCACGCATGCCATATCGGTGCTGGTCATAAGCTGCCCGTGCGCGCGGGGCCTGGCCACGCCCACGGCCATCATGGTGGGGACGGGTCGCGGAGCGGCCAACGGCATCCTCATCAAGGACGCGGAGTCGCTCGAGACGGCGTGCTCGCTGACCACGGTGGTGCTGGACAAGACCGGTACCGTGACCGAAGGCGCCCCGCGCGTGACCGACATTGAGGTGGTTGCCGGCAAGGAGGAGGTCGACCTGCTCTTTGCGGTCGCGGCGCTCGAGCGCAAGAGCGAGCATCCCCTGGCTGCGGCCATCTGCTCCTATGTCGATGAGGCTGTGGCGGGCATCGATCGTGGTGTCGAGGTCGAGGGCTTCGAGCAGATTCCGGGCGGTGGTCTGGTGGCTGCCGTTGATGGACGCGTGACGCTGGTGGGCAACGCCCGATTGATGGAAGAGGGCGAGGTGGACGTGTCCGCGCTCGTGTCACGCGCAGACGAGCTTGCCGCGCAAGCCAAGACCCCGCTCTTTGTGTCGAGCGACGGCAAGCTGCTGGGTCTTATAGCCGTGGCCGACCCCATCAAGCCCACGAGCGCTTCGGCCATAGCGCGCCTGCGCAGCATGGGGGTGCGCACGGTCATGCTGACGGGTGACCAAGAGACACCGGCTGCCGCCGTGGGCCGCCAGGTCGGTGTCGATGAAGTTATCGCCGGCGTGCTCCCCGATGAGAAGGAGCAGAAGGTTCGCGCACTGCAGGAGGCGGGCGAGAAGGTCGCCAGGGTGGGCGACGGCATCAACGACGCCCTGGCACTCGCGCGTGCGGACGTGGGCATCGCCATCGGTGCCGGCACCGATGTGGCCATCAGCTCGGCCGATGTGGTGCTCATGCGCTCTGACCTCTCCGACGTGCCGACAGCCATCGAGCTCAGCCGTGCGACCATGCGAAACATCCGCCAGAACCTCTTCTGGGCGCTCTTCTATAACGCGATATGCATCCCCGTGGCGATGGGCGCGCTCAGCTCGTGGGGCATCACCTTGAACCCCATGATTGGCGCTGCGGCCATGGGCTTCAGCTCGGTCTTTGTGGTTACCAATGCGCTGCGCCTGCGGACGTGGAAGCCAAGCGGCGGCGTGGATGGCAATAAGGGTCTTGTTGTGCGTGCTGACGATGTCGAGGAAACGACGGAAACGGAGGAAGAGATGCGTGCAGTGAATCTTAAGGTGGAGGGCATGATGTGCGAGCATTGCGTGGCGCACGTGAAGGAGGCCCTGGAGAAGGCGGGTGGCCACAACGTCGTGGTGAGCCTTGACGAGGGCACCGCAACGATGGAGGTTGGCCTCAT
>JAFUBJ010000284.1 GCA_017460265.1 Atopobiaceae bacterium
GAGCTCCTCGGGCGAAAGCGGGCGCTCGAAGTTGGTGTAGAGCTCCACGCGCGAAAGGCCCGTTACGGCAGAAAGCAGCCATTCGGCCGAGAGGCGCGGCCGCTCGTCGCCCTTGCGCCCCAGATAGCCAACCGTCCAGTCGAGCACCCGCTTGATGGTCCACGTTTCCGGCATGCAATCTCCTCTCGATCCATACACAGAAAGCAGGCACCGCCGCCCGGAATACCAGACAACGGTGCCTGCCCCCTTTGTACGGATTTACACGGCCTGGGCGAGCTTCTCGGCACGCTCGGCAGCTGCAAGCGCGTCGATGACCGTGGCCAGCTTGTCGCCCAGCAGCACGCCGTTGTAGGTGGCATTGAAGCCGATGCGGTGGTCGGTCACGCGGTCCTGCGGCTGGTTGTAGGTGCGGATCTTCTCGGCACGGTCGCCGCGGCCGATCTGCCCCATGCGCTCGGCACCAAGCTCGGCCTGCTGCTTCTCGAGCTCCATCTCGTACAGGCGGGCGCGCAGCATCTGCATGCAGACCTCGCGGTTCTGAATCTGGGAGCGCTGGTCCTGCGACTGCACCACGGTGTTGGTGGGCAGGTGCGTGATGCGCACGGCGGAGTAGGTCGTGTTGACGCCCTGGCCGCCGGGGCCCGACGCGCAGTAGGTGTCGATGCGCAGGTCCTCCTGGGCAATCTGGATGTCGATGTCATCGGCCTCGGGCATGACGACCACCGTGGCCGTGGAGGTCTGGATGCGGCCCTGGCTCTCGGTGACGGGAACGCGCTGGACGCGGTGAACGCCACCCTCGTACTTCATGACGGAGTAGACCTTGTCGCCCGTCACCTTGAACTCGATGGTCTTGAAGCCACCTGCGTCCGAGGGACTCGACGAGAAGACCTCGATCTTCCAGCCACGGCTTGCGGCAAAGCGCTCATACATCTTGAAGAGGTCACCCGCAAAGATTGCTGCCTCGTCGCCTCCGGCGGCGCCGCGAATCTCGACGATGGTGTCCTTCTCGTCGTTGGGGTCACCAGGAATGAGCATGACCTTGATGTCGTCCTCGAGCATCGGGAGCTTCGCCTCGTTGGAGGAAAGGTCCTCCTGCAGCATCTCCTTCTCGTCGGGATCAGAGGTCTCGCGCAGCATCTCCTTGGCGGCATCGATGTCATCGAGCGCCGCAAGGTACTCGCGCGCCTTGGAGGCCAGCTCTGACTGGTTGGCGTGCTCCTTTGCAATCCTCGCGTACTCCTTGGGATCGGACACCACGGCGGGGTCGACCATCTTGCGCTCGAGCTCGGCATAGGCTTCGAGCAGTTTTTCAAGCTTGTCTCGCATACTTGCTCCTTATGCGCCGCCGCAACGGATGCGGCCTCTTCGTTCAACCTTTTTAGGATACCACCCATTTGAAGGCTTTATACGTGCGGAAACAGCTCCGCGCAGGTTCCTCAAGCGCTCCAGATGTGAGAAACTCTAAACAACCACATGTGGGGGTTGCCATGACAGAAGAGCAGGACCAGATAACCAAGACGACCGCTGGCGACCAGACGGAGCCCGTGCCGGTCCATCCGACAGAGACCATCCCCTCTGCGGAAGAGGCGCAGCCCGCACAGGCGGAGCCCGCGAGCCTGCATGACGTGGCCACCACGACGGGCAGCTATGCCCGCGGGCTGCTGGGGCGCCTCTCCGCGTTCCTTGCGGCGCACGGCCTTGCGACTGCCGTCGTGGCCACGCTCTGCGTCGCCGCGGTGCTTGGCGTGGGCGCCCTCGCCCGAAGGTTCTCGAGCTTGCCAGACGACGCCACCGTGCGCCGCGATGTTCAATCGTCCCTTGCCGCGCCGTCATACAGCGGAGGCGCCTACGGATACGACGACCCCCTCTCGCTTATTGACGTGCAGGTAAACAAGCGCGCGCGGAGCTCCTCCGAGTCGGGCGCCTACCAGGTTGACGTCACGGCAAGCTACTCCAACGGCAAGGTCGACGCCCTTCAGGAGGCAACGCTTGCCTACGAGCTTTCCGGCGACGCCTGGACGTGCAGCGCGGCCACGCCCGTCGGCAGCGCCGTGTACTCCACCGCCTCCGGCACCGACGAGGGCAAGCTCGTATCGAACGCGGCAGGCATACTGCAGCGCGCCGACTCCTCGCAGGCCGATGCCACGGGAAGCGTCAGCCTTTCGCGCCTGTACGAGGGCGCCGACGTGCGCGTGGTTGAGCAGTCATTTGACTCCGACGCCCAAACCGCGGCGGCGACGCTTCACTTCTCCAAGACGTCAACCTTTACCTCCTACGAGTGCGACGTCCAGGCATCCTTTGCGTTTCGCCCGGGAAACGGCCTGTGGGAGCTGACCTCGGCCACCGCGAGCGAGAGCGCCCGAGAGGCAACGCTTGCGCCGCTCGTGGGAACGTGGGTCGGCTCGTTCCAAGGCCAGGTGGCAGCAGAGGGCAGGTGCTTCGGGGCGAAGGAAGCAGGCGTGCGGATCAACATATCGTCCGCGGATTCCGGGCGCATCTCGGGAACGGTCACGGTGATTGCCCACTTCCACGGCGATCCCGACTCTGACCAGCAGGCGATTGACGGCGACACCGAGCTGACCGACGTCCCGTTCACGGGGACGAGCGTCCAGGGAGAGGCAGGGCTTTCGTTTATGTGCACCCTTCCTGACGATGCGGCGGGAGGAGCCGAGATGAATCTCGTCTTTGGGCCCGCGGACGACCCCGACGGCGCACATGCCACCGTCACGACGTACCACAGCTACACAGACAGCTTCCTCTTCATTCCCTTTGAGCGCCAGGCAATCTTCTCGGACACCTTTGTGCTGACGAGCGAATAGTCGAGCGTTTTGGGTACAACTGATACGACAAAGCTCTTACAAAACTGCCCCGCGGCTCCGCGCACGCGCTGCCCGAGGCACCTGTCGAAGAGGCAAGGAGAGACACATGCCCCTGGAGTTCGAGAAGCAAAAGCCGCAGCCCCTCATGCTAGGCGACAAGGCACACTACACCCTCAGCTCATATGACCCCGTCCACGTTGAGGTCGAGGTTCCCTTCACCACTGACGAAGAAGTTGCCATGACCGTCGAGACCATCCTCAACCAGATGGGGGCGACCACCGCCAACCTCTCTGACGAAACGTGGCTCAAGGAGCACTTTGAGGACGTTCAGACGGCAGACGAATTGTACGCCGCCGCACGTGCGCAGATTTCCGAGATGAACGCGCAGGTCGCCGAGCAGCAGAAGGTCGGCATGGCCGTGGCGGAACTGACGAAGCGCCTGCAGCAGGCCGTTCCGACGATGCTTCTTGCTCGCTATCGCCAGAGCGTGATGATGAACTTCCAGCAGCAGCTCGCCGCTGAGGGGCTGACCATCGAGCAGTTTATGGCCCACTCAGGGGCAACCCAGTCCGATATCAACAAGATGCTCGACGACCAAGCGGTACGCATCGCCGAGCAGGAAGCCGCGCTCGATGCCTATGCGCGCGAGAAGAAGCTCTCCGTTGGCGAGGAAGAGATTCCCCAACTGCTGGGTATTCCCGCGCCCGAGGCTGAAAACTTCATACGACAGGCCAAGAGCGCAGGCCAATATGACCAGCTCAAAGATGCGGCTCTCCATGCAAAGGCCGCTCAGGTACTGGTCGCGGAATGCTCGTGCACCTATAACCACGAGACCGAAGAGCAGGGTAAGGCGCGCTTTGAGCAGGTCAAGCAGCTTCGCGAGCAGTACGAGCGCAGCTTTGCCCAGGATAACGAGGGTGAGACGGAGGCCAGCCCCAAGCCCAGTTCTGGCTTTACGCTGGTGTAGCTATCGGCCACCTTTGCGAGCGTGATATCCAATCGTCCTTTGGAAGAGTTTCTTCTCTTGCCAACTGGGGAAACGTAATAATACCGCCCCCAAAGGACGATTCGCATTGTACAAAGAAAGGGACCGACTCAAATGAGCCGGTCCCTTTTGCGCTCTCTGGGAGAAAAACCGTTACTCGGCGTCCTCGACGGTAGCGGCGGCAACCTCGGCGTCAGCAGCAGCCTCGGCCTCGGCCTTTGCTGCCTCAGCAGCGGCCTTCTTCTCGTACTCGGCAGCGCGCTTGGCCTTCTCGGCGGCCTTGGCCTCAGCAGCAGCCTTCTTGGCGGCAGCGGCCTCGGCGGCCTTCTCGGCACGAGCGGCCTTGGCGGCCTGGGCAGCAGCAAGCTGCGCGGCAGCGGCGCCACCAAACTTGTCGGCAAAGCGCTGGACGCGTCCGCCGGTGTCAACGAGCTTCTGGGTGCCGGTGTAGAACGGGTGGCACTTGTCGCAGAGGTCGACGCGCATCTCCTTCTTGGTGGAGCGGGTCGTCCACGTGTTGCCGCAGCTGCAACGAACGCTGCACTCCACGTAGTTGGGGTGAATGTTAGGCTTCATGGCAAGACTCCTTCATAAGAACGCGCACTGGTTTCCGACCAGTGCTGATGGTGAAGCTTTGCAAGTGTAGCAAAACACGTGCATGCATGCTGTGGAGAAATGCAGTTTCTTTTTGTTGAGAGGCGTTCCAGGCCCCAAGCCCCTAGCTGCGCGCTTGATGCTTCTCTACCGCGTGGCGCCAGATCTGATAGATGCCTCGGATGGTCAGGTCGGGATCGACGGCGTCAAAGAGGTCTGTTGCCTCGGCAATCGTGGTGGCATAGCCGCCCGTGCCGACCACCGTCGCACGAGGGACGTTGTCCCCTTCCGCGGCGAGCTCTTCCTGGATGCGACGCACGAGGCCCTCTGCCTGCGCAGCAGCGCCAATCACCACGCCGGACTGAACGGCGGTTTCGGTCGAGTTGCCAAGGGCATGCGGCGGAACGACAAGAGGAACGCTCGAGAGCTTTGCCGCACGGTCAAAGAGCGCCTGAGAGGAAAGGAGCAACCCTGGCATGATGGTTCCGCCGCGGAAGGCGCCCGCGGCATCGACCACGTCAATGTTGGTTGCCGTTCCAAAGTCCACTACAATGACGGGGGCACCATAGGTCACGCGCGCAGAGAGCGCGTTGGCTATGCGGTCGGCACCGACCTCACTCGGGTTGGGCATGTTGATCGTGATGCCGCAGTCACGTGTGGCATCAACCATAAGCGGCTCGGTCCCCACGACCTCACGCAGCATGCGCTGCCAAGACTGAGAAAGAATGGGCACGACGCCTGCAACGGCAACATCGGTAACGTCGCCAAGCGACAGCCCAAACATCTGGAAGTAGCCAAAGAGACGTTCGTGCAGCTCGTCGGCCGTATCGGTCCGGTCGGTTGCCATGCGCCACTGACGCAGGCATGTTCCGTCCAGCTCAAAGAGCCCGAGGGTAGTCTGGGTGTTGCCAATGTCGACGGAAAGAAACATGATGCCTCCCTGAGTTTGTGGTTCGCCCAGCAGTCTAGCGCACTGCTTGCCCGCGTTGACATGCCAATGGAGCGAGCAGCTCAAACGGCTCATGCCGACGCGATTGACGCCTGCTCGGGGGCAAACTCAAGCTCTCGGCCATCGCCCGTGCGCAGTGTTGCGCGTCCCCAGATGTCGATGCCCGCAAAGGTACCCTGCGCCATAACCCTTCCATTGGGATAGAAGGCCCGCACAGGCCTCCCCAGCAGCGGCACAAGGTCAAAGTAGTCAGAGAGCACGGGCGCGACGGGTCCCGCCTTGGCGCGGCCAGCAGCCACATCGCTCGCCCATGCGTCGACGCGACTGGTAACACCAGCAACAAGAACGTCGGCAGGAAATGGCGCAGCACCCTCTTGTAGCGCAACGACTTCACAACGGGCAAACATGCCCTCGTCATAGCCGGCACGGACGCGCACCTCGGCAAGCGCGGCGTAAGTCTGGGCATCGACAATGGAGAACGGCCAGCCTATGCCCACGTCATATTCCTGCGCCCGAAGTGCCTCGACCGCACCAAGAACGCAGACATAACCCAACGCGTGGTAGGCACCCATGGGAACAGCGGGCCGCAGCTCTACAGACGCAAGCACTTCTCCAGACATGCCTTACGAGTGCTCCCTACTCCCAGCTTAGCGTGCCCAGCTCTGCCGTCACATGCCCCACGCGCTCCTCTGGGATGAGCACGTCTACGCCGGCATGCGTCAGGAAGCGCACCGGGTCATGCATGAGATCTTCCATGGGAACCAGCACGAAGTCACGTTCTCCCAGGCGCGGATGCGGCAAGGTCAGGAACTGGCCGGCATGGCGCTCGTCCTCGACCCAGCACAGGTCACAGTCAATGATGCGCGACTCGCTCCCCGCTTCTTTGACGTCGTGATCCTTGCCCTCGCGTTTGCGGCCCATGCTATCTTCCACGGAGCGCAACTCGCCCATAAGGACCGTTGGGTGCAGCTCTGTGCGCACCTCGATGACTGCGTTGGCCACAGGCGTCGGGATGCCATAGGCGGGCTCGGTCTCGTAGACATGGCTTACCGCAACCACGCAGGTCAGCGGAATCTTGTCTATGAGACGCACTGCCTCGGAGAGGTTCTCGATACGATCACCCTCGTTTGATCCGATGGCGATAAAGGCCTGGCGCTGGTCCTTCTTGGCCATGGCCCAATAGGCGTTGATGAAGTCCGCCGTACCCTTGACGTCATGCACGCGCAAGATGCGAGCGCCGCTTTCAATGGCAGACACGCACACGCCCAACGTGGCGGCATCACGGGCGGTGGCGCTCTTCTCGCCCGAGATGGCACCCACAAAGCGCTTCCTCGACACGGCCGCCATCACGGGATATCCCATCGAGACGAGCTTGCGCGTGGCGCGCTGCACAACGATGTTGACGTCGGCCGTCTTGTCAAAGCCCGCACCAGGGTCGACACACAGGCGGTTGCGCGACACCCCCGCGCGCATGAGCGTACGGGCCTGGTCGCCCAGGAAGCCCATGATCTCGCGCATGATGGGGGCCTCTTCCGGCAGGGTGAATCGGCGCGAACTCTGAATCACGCGCGCGGGCTTGATGGAGTCGAGCTGAACGGAGCGTCGGGTGGTAGTGGTCTGAGCATCGGGTTGATTCCAGTGCATGATGACGCAGCCGCAGTCGGTCTCGACCGCAACCTGCTGCATCCAGGGGTCGGTGAAACCCGACACGTCGTTAATGATGGACGCCCCCAGCTCGAGGCACATCTTGGCAACGTCAGCATGGCGTGTGTCGATGGAGACGATTGCGCTGGGAGCCGCCTTGATGATGCCGCGGACCACAGGCGCGACGCGCTCTGCCTCCTCGTCGGCCGAGACTGGCTCGTGCCCAGGCCGCGTGGACTCGCCAC
This sequence comes from Atopobiaceae bacterium, assembly GCA_017460265.1. GTDB lineage: Bacteria > Actinomycetota > Coriobacteriia > Coriobacteriales > Atopobiaceae > UBA1367. Next base: position 7,237 of record JAFUBJ010000284.1, read on the forward strand.
CCACGTCGATGATGTCGGCTCCTTCGTCCAGCATCTGCAGGGCGCGGGCTATGGCCGCATCGGGATCAAAGTTGTCCCCACCGTCCGAGAAGGAGTCGGGCGTTACGTTGAGGATGCCCATAATGCGCGGACGAGAGAGCGTGAGCTCGTGCGCCCCGCACTGCCAGGTTGCGTATTCCTCTCGAAGCATGGGTCCGACCTTCCTGGGGCAGCGGCCCCGTTCGATTCAGCCGTGTTTGTCGTATCCTCCATTGTAGCGGGCATGAGGCGGAAATGGGGAATCCCCTAATGGTCACCACAGTCGGGCGGCCTCGGGCGACGCCACGCGACTACCAGTCAAACGCCTGCGCAATGTCACACGCACACACCAAATCTGCCGCGTCATCCTGCGGCGTTGGCTGCAGGTTGCATATCACCAGCTCGTTGCCCTGGAAGTAGCGGACGAGGCCCGCTGCAGGATAGACCACAAGCGACGTACCCCCTATGATGAGCAGGTCACAAGATGCGATGGCGCGCGCAGAGGCTAAGAGCACGTCCTCGTCGAGGCTTTCCTCATAAAGCACCACGTCGGGCTTGATGGGGCCTCCGCATTCCGGGCAGCGCGGCACGCCCGTGGTTTGCATGACCCACTCCGCCGACTGCGTGACGCCGCATCGCTGACAGATGTTGCGATGTACCGAACCGTGCAGCTCAAGCACCCGCTTTGATCCGGCCATCTGATGCAGGCCGTCGATGTTCTGCGTCACCACGGCGGTCAGCTTGCCCTCCGCCTCAAGCTCTGCAAGCTTGTAGTGCGCACGGTTTGGGCGTGCGTCCAGCGCTATCATGCGCTCACGATAGAAGTCGTAGAACTCCTTGGTATGCGAGACATAAAAGCTGTGGCTCAGCATGGTCTCGGGCGGATAGGCAAAGTGCTGGTGGTAGAGGCCGTCGGCGCTGCGGAAGTCGGGAATTCCGCTTGCGGTCGAAACGCCGGCACCACCAAAGAACACGACGCTTCTTGCCGCGTTGACAGACGAGGACAGGGCGGCAGCTGCCAAGGAAGGATCGGTGATCGTACGTGCCATGCGCAAATCCCCACTTTCTCCCGACGCACGCCCCAGATGGGCGTACCATACCTGACGTGCACCTCAACTGTAGCACCAGATGAGAGACGGTATCCATGGAACCTCTTGCCAACAACGTCTTTGACTGCGCCCTTGTTTTTGAGGGAGGCGGCTATCGCGGAGCATATACCGCCGGCATCGCCAACGCGCTGCTCGAAAATGAGCTCTTGTTTGACTACGTCTGCGGCATTTCTGCCGGCGCGAGCCACACCCTTCCCGACGTGTCCCGGGCCCAGAACAGCGTCACGCTTTCCGTTATGGCGCGAGACGGCAGCGAGCCCGTAGGCGGATTGGGCACGCTGCTGCATGGCAAGGGATACTTCAATGCGGATTACCTGTACGAGGGTTGCATTGCCGACGGCTTTGCCCCCTTTGACTGGGACACATTCGTGGCCAATCCGGCACGCATTCGCATACAGGCCTTTGAGCGTGACTCAGGCCGCACGGTCACCTTTGGCAAAGCGGATATGCCCAACGTGTGGGAGGCCATCAAGCGTGTCCGTGCCAGCTCAACCATACCTGGCGCCATGAAGCCAGAACCCGTGGATGGCGTCGTGCTGTTTGACGGAGGCCTGGGCGAGGGGGCCGGTCTCCCGACCCCCATGGCGGCACACGATGGGTTCGAGCGCTATTTGCTTGTAGCCACGCGCGTGGAAGGCTATCGCAAACGGCAATTCCCGCCTGCTGTTCGACTGGCAGTCAAGCGCGTGTTTGCGGCATATCCCGAGGTGGTCAATGCGCTTCTCTCGAGGGCCGAGCGCTATAACCAGGAGCTTGACCATGTAAGAGAGCTGGAACGGGCGGGGCAGGCGCTTGTTATTCGGCCTGACACCATGCCTGTTAGGAACACGACGCTTGACACTACCGAACTTGAGCAGGCCTACCAGCTGGGACATGAGCAGGGTTTGCGCGAAACGGATCGCATCCGTGCGTTTGTACGGGCGTGAGGCGCATCAGTACAGAGATCAACCGTCAGCTTTGACGTCAATGCCAAACTCCTCGTACAGCCTTTCAAGCCGCTCTTGGTTGTCGAGCGCGTCAAGCAACTCGTTTTCTCGTCCAACAGATACAAGCGCATCCCTCAACGCCGAAAGGGAGGAAATGGCATCGGCACGCCCCTCGGCACGCCCCTCGGCACGCCCCTCGGCACGCCCCTCGGCCAAACCCTCGGCACGCCCCTCCTGGATGGCGGCGCGCCGTTCGTCCATCAGCTTTAGCTCCAACACGACAAACTGCCTCCTCAGCTCATCTGACGCAAGGACGCGCTTGACTCCCGCGTCGATATCTCCAACAAGGCTGTTATCGCTATGATACCCGCCGTTAAGGTACAGAAGAAGCTCCTCGAGGTCTTTCGACACTTCCCCCTTTCGCCCAGATGAGTTGAGGAATATGCGCAACGCACCATCTTCCGCTTTGATGCTGGGGTCCTCTTGGCAGGTCTGCCTGAAGGTATAACGACGAAAGCCCTTCCTAAACGGGTCGAATGTGCAGAAGAAAATGACGAAGGTGTCGGGCAGGTCATTGTAGTCGGCACCCTTGTCAAGCTGCTCAGAATCGAGAAGCGATTGATAATAGCGCGCTCGCCGTGGGAGGTTGGTGGCATTGAGACGCTGCATTTCGATGTCATAGACCACACCCGTGTCGTCCGCGGCGTACACGTCAAGACGAACGGCCTTGGCCTCGTATGATATGTCGCCCGTCCTTTGCGGCTGAACAAGGGTGACCCTTTCTATAGGCATGTCGAGCACGGCTTCAAGGAGACGGCGACAGAGGTCGAGGTCAGACCTGAGCACCGCGCCAAATACAAAGTCGTTCTCGAAGGTGAGGTCGTTCCAGCTGCGCTCGAGATCCCTCATGTTCCGCAGCTGGATGCCGGTAAAGTCCTGCGATGCCATGGCGGCTCCTTCCTTGGATTGTTGTTTGAGAGAATCTTAGTACATCTGTTCTTTATAGTCAATCTTGAACAAAACTTTTGTTCGTTATATATTTATCTCTTGCCCACTATGAGTACAGCATTGCCAGTAGTTCTTTCGCTATACTGGTCGCACCACCAAAGGAGGAGAAACCTATGGCAGACACATCCCGCGAACTGCGGCTTATTTCTTGGAACGTCAACGGACTGCGCGCCGTCATGAAGAAGGACCCCAGCTTTGTCGAAATCTTCCAGACGCTTGACGCAGACGTCTTTGCCATCCAAGAGACCAAGATGCAGGAGGGGCAGCTAAAGCTTGACCTGCCCGGCTACGTGCAGACCTGGAACTATGCCGAACGCAAGGGCTATTCCGGCACAGCTGTCTTTTCACGCGAGGAGCCCCTGCAGGTGATCCGGCAGATTGGCTGCCCTTGCGCAGATGACGAAGGCCGCGTGTGCGCGCTCGAGTTTCCCACCTACTGGTTTGTCAACGTATACACCCCCAACGCAAAAGACGGGCTCGCACGCATCGACGAGCGCATGGTGTGGGACGAGCGCTATCGTCTGTTCCTTAGCGAGCTTGCTTCAAACAAACCCGTCGTTACCTGCGGTGACTTTAATGTCGCGCACGAGGAGATCGACCTGAAGAACCCCGGCCCCAACCGCGGCAACGCGGGCTTTTCGGATGAGGAGCGTGCGGGCGTCTCGGCGCTTCTTGATGCAGGGTTCACCGACACCTTCCGTAGCCTCTTCCCCGACCTGGAGGGCGCCTACAGCTGGTGGAGCTACCGCATGCGCGCTCGAGCCCGAAACGCCGGCTGGCGAATCGACTACTTCCTTGTGAGCAACTCCATCGCCGACCGCGTGAAGGGCGCCGCCATCCTGAACGAGGTCTTTGGCAGCGACCACTGCCCCGTTGAGCTCACCATCAATCTGTAAACCAACGGACCAGAGGGTCGGACCTTCTGGTCCCAACAGCGCCTAGCGGACCAGAGGGTCCGACCCTCTGGTCCGCTCGTTTAACAATCGATGGACGAGCTTTCTTCCAACACCCAACACACGTGAGGTCTGACGTTCGCTAATACCAGCCTCTCGCAGAGAAACGCACGCCTCCTTCAAGCCAAGCTCACCACTGGCGCGAAGCTCGTCGGCCGTTTGAACACCCACAGCCTCAAGGGCGAGCTGCAACGCCTGCGCGTCATCTATCGAGACGCGCCTAATATGCCTCACCACGCAGTCCGATGTTCCCCTGTAGGCGACGAATGCGCCAACACTGCCGAAGAGTTCCAAAACGGTTCTGGTATCGGTAATCCAAGATTCACCGACATACTCGCGATAACTGCTCCATCGATACTCTTCCCTACTCGATATGCGAGCGCGCTCGGGATTCCGATGAACATAGTCGACCGTCGCAAGGAGTTGCTCGTCGGTCACTATGGGTCCGCTCCAAAAGTCCCCTTGGAACACATGGCCCACATGATCGGTCTTCCTCTGAAAGTACATGGCGTACGTTGTGTCAAGACGCCTCATTAGCCTGGTAGGCATCTCATCCCGCATCATATCGATTACAAGATGAACGTGGTTTCCCATAAGTGCCCATGCGATAATGCGAGTTCGCTCTTCAGCGCTGATCTTCCTAAGAAGCTTCAGGTAGAAGAGTCTGTCCACATCATCCTCAAAGATGGGCATCTGCCCAACGCCACGCACGGTTATGTGATAGTAGCTGGTCTCCGACATCTCTCGCACCACAGCCATGAAGCCCCCCCTCAGAAAAGAAAAGTGCGTCGAGAGTCTATAGTCCGCAATAGACGCATTGGCGCTCATATCCAAACTGGACGAATAATTCACTGCAGCTAACTGCAAGATTCTCGCCATGGGACCAGAAGGTCGGACCCTCTGGTCCGGGATTTCCGTTCCGTTAGCGGGACCAGAAGGTCCGACCCTTTGGTCCGGGCTTGACAGCCGTATATGTACGGTATATACAGTATGTACGGGAGGACGCTCCCACAGCTCCAACCATGGAAGGAACCCCATGGAGATAGTCATATCCAACTCGTCGGACAAGCCCATCTACGAGCAGATTGCATCGCAGATCCGTGCAGCCATCATGTCGGGCGAGCTCTCCGCCGGAGAGCAGCTGCCCGCCATCCGCTCGCTCGCCCCACAGCTGCGCCTCAGCGCCATCACCCCCAAGCGGGCCTCCCACGACCTCGAGTCGCAAGGCTTCATCCACACCGTCCCCGGCAAGGGATGTTTCGTGGCCGGAGACAACCTTGAGCTCTTGCGAGAGGAGCGCCTGCGCATGGTGGAGGCATCGCTCGCGAAGGCCGTTGCCGACGCACGTACGGCCGGCATCACCGCGCAAGACCTGCGCGAAATGCTCGACCTGCAACTGGAGGATGAGGAGAAATGACCACCGCGTTTGCGTCGCTCCCGGCCCTTGATCTTCAGGATACGCCCTGCGACCTGCGGCTTATTGACGTACAGAAGCACTATGACGGATTTCGTCTGGGGCCGGTGAGCCTTGGCATACCGCGTGACTCCGTCGTGGGCCTGATCGGCCAAAACGGTGCTGGCAAGACCACGCTCATGAAGGGCATCCTCGGCACCATCCATCTGGACGGCGGCGGCGTCGAGCTGTTTGGCCAGAACACGTCCGCACTTGCCGACACCGCCCTCGCTTCCCTTAAAGAACGCATTGGCTTCGTGAGTGCCGTGACCTCCTATCCCGTCGGCATGACCGTACGCGACGTAGCCCGCACCTACGAGCTCGCGTTTCCGCACTTCAGCCGCCCTGAGTTCGAGCGCCTCGCCACGCAGATGAGCCTTCTTCCGTCCGCCGCGGGAAAGAAGGTGCGCGACCTCTCGCGCGGCATGGGCATGAAACTGCAGCTCGCATGCGTGCTCGCAACGGGTGCCGACCTGCTCATCATGGACGAGCCCACGGCCGGCCTTGACCCTATCGTGCGCGAGGAGGTGCTCGACCTGCTTCGCACCTGGATGGAGGCGGGAGGGAGGTCCATCCTCATCTCCAGCCACATCACAAGCGACCTGAGTAACCTAGCCGACTACCTGGCGCTTATTGACGACGGGCAGCTCGTGCTGAACTGCGGTCGCGATGACATTGACGCCATGGGCGTGGCCCACCTGCGCACGTCCGAGCTTGAGGCCGTGCGCGCTGGCAGCATCGCTCACGACATGCCGGCCCTGCGCCACGACCTGAGCCTCGACCTGCTTGTGCCCGACCGATCGGCGTTTATGAGCGCCTATCCCGACTACATCTGTGACCCCGCGACCATCGACGACGTCATGGTCCTGCTCGTGAAGGGCGAGGTGAGATAGATGAAAGCCCTGCTCTATTCCGATTGGTGCCTGATGCGCAATACCATCGTGCGCTACCTGGGTGTCTGCATGATCATCGTCATCCCCATCGTGGGAATGGCCAACGGGGACGCAAGCGCCGCGCCCGGAGTCATGGCCGCAAGCATGTTCACCGCGATGCTGTTGTTCTACGCGATGCTTGGCCTCTTTGGCAGCGATGAACAGGGCGACTGGGAGCAGATGCGCCTAGCGCTGCCGGTAACGCCGCGTCTGGTGGTGCGCGAACGCTACGTCTTTCTGGTCCTGGCGGGCCTTGCCATCGTGGCGGCAGGGACGGTGGTCGGCATGCTGACAAACGTGATCCTCTCGGCCTTGGCCTCTCTTGCCGTACCGCGTGACTTAGCTGAGGTTGCCGGCGGAGCTCTTGGTGCCGCCATTGTCGCCCTCGCGTACCTGGCGCTCATGATGCCCTATGTGTTCAAGGTGGGCATGACCAAGGCGCGCATCACGTTCTCGCTGCCGTTCATTCTGTGCCTGCTGCTGAACGTCGGCCCCGTACGCGACGTGGTCATGGGCCTCGGTGGCGCGCTGGAGCATCTGGAGGCCACGATGGGCTCCCCCGCCCCGATCTTTGCCGCTATCGTAGTTGCCACGGCGGCACTCTACGTAGTCTCGATGCGCATCTCCGAGAGCATCTACGCCCGCCGCGACTTCTGAGGACAGCCATGTGCACGCCTGCGTTCACTTAAGCCGTCGCATGTGAACGAAACAGTGCACCTGGGCATACCCATGGCACCCAGGTGCACATCTGCGTTCACTTGGCAGCGCCAAAATGAACGAAAGCATGCACAAGACGCAAGGCGCTACATCGACCCTCGACCATTCTTGCAAACGGGACCCTCCACGTTGACCGTCAAACGGCACGGATAACGAGCTGCCAAGATGACGTTGACCGTTAGACAGAACGGATAAGCCTTGATACAGGCAGTTATCCATGCCGTTTGGCGGTCAACGCCATAGTCGCAACATCTTATCCGTGCCGTTTATCGGTCAACGTACGGCCCAAGCGCAAAAAGCTACTTGCCAGCCTTCCCAGAGTCATACTCGATGCCCAAGCAAAGCTCAGAAACAGTTATCCCAAGGCCTCTCGAAATCTTGATCAGGTTGTCTATCGCAATATTGCGACGACCCTTTTCCACGCCAATGAGATAGGTGCGGTCTATAGGCACGATCTCCGCAAAC
>JAFUBJ010000285.1 GCA_017460265.1 Atopobiaceae bacterium
CGACACGTGGGCATGGTGTGTGAGCTCCTTCACGGTGATGTCGTCGAACGGCTCGGACCGCATGAGGTCGATGAGGCCGAGCTGTATGCTCTCCTTTGCCGAACGGCCCACAGATGGCATGTGACAGAACCTCCGATGTGTCTCATCTTTGGGCGCCGCGACGCCCGTGCACGAGAAAACACCTAGCATTATATGGGAAATGATACACGTGCAACATGGACGGAGGACGTCATGAAGGACTGGTTGGGCTATGAGGGCAAGGTGTGCGTCGTGACGGGAGCGTCGTCGGGCATGGGGCTTGCCGTAGTGAAGGACCTCGTTGCCGAGGGCGCCGAGGTGTATGGCCTTGACCGCAACCCCTGTAAGGTAGAGGGCATGACCTTCATCCAGGCCGACCTCTCCAGCAAGGACTCCATCGACGCAGCCTTTGCACAGCTGCCGGAGCACATTGACTGCTTCTTTGGCGTGGCCGGCCTCTCGGGTGCCAAGACCGGGTATTGGACCACCTTCACGGTCAACTTCATTGCCAACAAGTACATGACCGACACCTATCTGACGCAGCGCATGGACCGCGGCGGCTCCATTGTGTACGTGACCTCGGTCGGCGGCCTCATGTGGGAGAAGTGGCGCCGCGAGTACAAGAAGGTCATGGACTGCACCACCTGGGAGGAGATGGAGGCCTTCATGAAGAAGGTCTCGCCCAAGGACGGCGTGGGCATCATTGCCTACACGCTCTCCAAGCGCGCCATGAACTACTACACGTCGCTCATGGCCGTCAAGTTGGGCGAGCGCGGCATCCGCGTGAACGCCGTGCTGCCCGGATCAACCGACACGGGCATGAAGGCAGAGTTCGAGAGGATGGCCGGCGGTGCCGAGAAGCTGCGCCAGGAGAACGGCGCCATTGGGCGCCTGGCCACGCCGGAGGAGATGGCCGAGCCCATCCTGTACCTGAACTCTGATATGGCGTCGTTTGTCTCGGGCCTCATGATGGTGGTGGACATGGGCCACAACGCCGCCAAGACGCTCGGCTTTGCCAAGAACCAGCTTGACGTGCCCGCAGCGCTGCCGCTGTACAACACCAAGTTCATGCAGAACGTGTTCAAGAAGCAGATCTAACGCTGATTGCCCCGCTTGTCCGGACGGGCACGAGACGCGCCTGTCCGGACGTTAGGCAACCCGTTTCAGTCCGGTTGGGCTCCCCCTGCGCCCATCCGGACGGTTGGAAGCCGATTTTGTTCCGGTTGGGCTCCCTCCGTGCCCATCCGGACGTTTGGGAGCCGTTTTTGTTCCGGTTAGACTCAGCAGCTCACCACAAAGGGCAGCGCGGGAATCTCGGCGCCGTTGTAGAGGTTGGTGCGGAACCAGTTGCTCCAGGCAAAGCGCACCTCAACCGGGCCAGGCTGGTCTCCCTCGAGCATGATGACCAGCTCGTCTCCGCGTGCGCCAGCACGGAACTGCACGGGCGCGCCATCGCGCAGGACCTCGAGCGCGTTGCACTCGGCCCCTTCGATCAGCATGCCGCCCGCGGCGTTCTCAAAGCGCAGGATGACAAACGAACCCTTGCGCTCGGCACCCACACAGCGCGGTGCATCTGCCGGAATGGGTATTCCCAGCAGGTGGTTCATCGCCAGGAGCGCCAGGCGCTCGCCGATGGGCTTCTTCTCCTTGGGATGGATGTCGTGCTTGTCGCCCATGTCGCTGGCCGAGCAAAGCCACACGTGCTCGTCCTCGTCGGCAACCCTCTCCTGGCAGGCGCGGATCGTCACGTAGTCGTGCGGCCCCATGCCCATCCAGTCGCCGAAGCCCGGCAGTTGGACCACCAGGAACGGCAGGTCGGGGCGCTGCCAGGCTTCTCGCCAGTCCGCGATGACGGTGCGGAGCGCCTCCTCGTGGCGCCACTGTGCGCCATCGATCTCGTCGTCGCTCTCGCCCTGGTACCACAGCACGCCACGCGTGGCAAAGCCGGCAATGGGCTGCACCATGTGGGTGAAGAGGGCGCCGGGCGCCTCCTTGGTGGGAGTCATGAGCCCGGGATGGATCTGTGGGCTGTCCGTATCGCTGGCCTGCGCGCCGCCGATCTCGAGCCCGCCCACGTCCGCAGGCCCGGACGCCTTCTCTGCCTCGGCGGCCATGAAGGCGGCAATCTCGTCCGCCGTGGGCGTCCGCGGCAGGAAGAACTCGTTCCAGGCAGGCCAGGTGGCGTAGCCCTTGTCGTTCTTGGCCACATTGACGCGCCCGTTCGCGAGCAGCTCCTCGTAGGGCAGCCCCTGGAGCTTCGCGTCAAACGCCGCAGCCAGCTCGGGCTGCACGGCACGGGCGTGCTCGGGCGTCATCCACGCCGCGGAGGTGGTGCCACCGTAGTTGCAGCCTACGATGCCCACCGGCACGTCAAGCACCATCTCGAGGCCGCGGGCGCAGTAGTAGCCCACGGCCGAGAAGTAGTCGAGGTCTTCGGTCGTGGCCTTGCGCCAAATGCCGACCTTGGAGTAGTCAAAGTCGTCCATCTGCCCCGGGTAGGAGCACTTGGGCTGGTCATAGAAGCGAATGCGCGGGTTGGCGCAGGTGGGACGGTACTCCTCGACCTCCTTGTCGTAGCGCATCCAGAACTCCATGTTGGACTGGCCGCCGGCAATGAAGACCTCCCCCACGGCCACGTCAGTGAGGGTGACACGGTCGTTACCGGCAGTCACCTCCAGTGTCTCGGCATCAGAGGCGATGAGCGGCGCAAGCTCGCAGCGCCAGCTGCCGCGCCCATCGGCCGCGCATGTAGCGGCTTGCCCCTGTATGCGTACGACTATGGAAGCCCCTGGCTCCGCCGCGCCCCACACCGTCACCGGCAGCTCGCGCTGCAGGACCATACCGTCTGCAAAGATGGGTGCAAGTGAGAGGCTCATGGGTGCTTCCTTATCGACGTGCCCGTGGGTTCACATCAACATGATACCCGAGCGGCTTGTGGGACACCAAAGACGGGGGTTTCTGTCCCACTTTGGACAGAAACCCCCGTCCAGAGTGTCCAATGCAATGCGCATTTTTCTAAAGTTCAAGCCCATCTAACGTATGGCTCGCGCATGTTTTGCCACGTAAACTGTCTAACCAAGGTAATGAAATGCGAGGAAGGATTTCGCTATGGGAGCATGTCACGTCGCAATCGACATCGGGGCGTCGAGCGGCCGCCACATCGTGGGCCAGGTCGTCGACGGAAGGATGGAGCTCACCGAGGTCTACCGCTTTGAGAACGGCCTCACCCGCAAGAACGGGCACCTCTGCTGGGACATCGACGCGCTCGCCGAGAGCGTCATCGCGGGCCTCACTGCCGCCAAGGAAGCAGGCTTCACCCCCACCACCGTCGGCATCGACACCTGGGCCGTCGACTACGTGCTGCTCGACGGGTATGACCAGCGCCTCGGCGACGCCAGTGGCTACCGGGACTCCCGCACTGACGGCGTGAAGGACGCCCTCGAGCTCTCCGGCATCCTTCCCTTTGGCGAGCACTACGCGCGCACCGGCATCCAGTACCAGCAGTTCAACACCGCCTATCAGCTCTGCGCCCTCTCCCGCGAGGACCGCGCGTCGCTTGATGCGGCCGAGACCTTCCTCATGGTGCCTGACTACCTCAACTGGGTCCTCACGGGCGTCAAGGCAAACGAGTACACCAACGCGAGCACCACGGCCCTCGTCGGCGCCAAGACCATGGACTGGGACGACGAGCTCATCGCACGCCTGAACCTCCCCCGCAAGATCTTCCAGCCCATCCAGATGCCCGGCACGACCTTGGGAAGCCTCAGGCCCGAGGTGGCCGAGCGCGTGGGCTTCGACTGCGAGGTCGTGCTCGTGGCGAGCCATGACACCGGCAGCGCCTGGCTTGCCGTTCCGGCGCGCGACGACAAGGCCGTCTACTTCTCCTCCGGCACCTGGAGCCTTGTGGGCGTTGAGAACCGCGCGGCCATCTGCACGCCCGAGAGCGCCCTGGCCAACTTCACCAACGAGGGCGGCTACGAGGGACGCTTCCGCTACCTCAAGAACATCATGGGCCTCTGGATGATCCAGAACGTGCGCAAGGAGCTTGGCGAGCAGACGGGAACGGCCCCGACCTGGGATGAGCTGGTCAAGGCTGCCGAAGAGGCACGTGCTGCGGGATATCACGCCGTGGTGGACGCCGACGACCCCGAGTTCCTGGCTCCCGCGAGCATGCTCGGCGCGCTGCGCGAGGTCTGCGCACGCTCTGGCCAGCCCATCCCCGCCACCATGGGCGAGTACGCCCTTTGCGTCTACGACTCGCTCGCAGCCGACTATGCGCACACCATCGAGCTTCTGAGCGCGCTGACGGGCGTGGCGTACACAAGCATCAACATCGTTGGTGGCGGCTCGAACAACGGCTATCTCAACCAGGCCACGGCCGACCAGTGCAGGCTGCCCGTCTTTGCGGGCCCCACCGAGGGCACGGCGCTGGGCAACCTCATGGTCCAGTTCATCCACTCCGGCGAGTACGCGAGCCTCGAGGAGGCCCGCGCGGCAATCAAGCAGAGCTTCGAGAGCAAGGACTACCTGCCGCGCGAGGGCGCGAACGGAGAGCATCATGGCAATGGAGGATCTGGCGTTCATCAAGGGCTTCACCCGCATGTGCGACGACGGCTGGCTGCAGGGCTGGCACGAGCGCAACGGCGGCAACCTCACCTACCGCATGACCGACGAGGAGGTCGAGCAGGCGCGTCCGTTCTTTGACGACGAGCCGCGCGCATGGGTCAAGATGGGCGTGCGCGGCGAAAACCTCGCCGGCTCCTACTTTGTGACCACGGGCAGCGGCAAGTACATGCGCAACGTGATGGGTGACCCAGCACACAACATCGGCATCGTCCAGATCAACGAGGACGGCGACTCCTTCCGCATCGTGTGGGGCCTGCTTGAGGGCGCGCGCCCCACCAGCGAGTTCGAGAGCCACTACATGAACCACTGCGTCACCGCGGCGCGCACCGATGGCGCCAACCGCGTGATCTACCACGCGCACACCCCCGGCATCATCGAGATGAGCTTCATCGTGCCGCTGACCGACCGCGCCTTCACGCGTCGCCTGTGGCAGATGATGACCGAGTGCGTGGTGGTCTTCCCCGCTGGCGTGGGCGTCGTGCCCTGGATGGTTCCCGGTGGCCCCGCCATCGCCGAGGCTTCGAGCGAGCTCATGAAGACCTACGATACCATCGTCTGGGCGCACCACGGACTCTTTGCGGCCGGCCCCGACTTTGACACCACCTTTGGCCTGGCACACACCGTCGAGAAGGCCGCACAGCTCTACGTGGCCGCCCGCGCGGCCAACGGCGGCAGCGAGGACTGGCTGAACAAGATCGAGGACAAGGGCCTTATCGACACCTGCCACGACTTCAACATCGCCATCAACGAGGCGTTCGTCGACTAGCAAGGTCCCCGGAACATTAGGGGGTTACCCCCTACTGTCCGGAACACTAAGGGGTAACCCCCTACTGTCCCCTAAGGAGGAAAATCATGCTTGTAGAGACCAAGGCCAAGGTCGCCGTCTTCTCCATCGCCCTTGGCGCCTACCTCCCGCAGTTCCCCGAGCTCGTGCCCGAGTTCGAGCAGCAGTACGCCGACTTCGTCGCCACGCTCCCCAACACGGTCGAGGTCATCGACGGCGGCATGTGCACGACCAAGGAGGCCGCGGCGGCGGCAGGCGACAAGTTCCGTGCGGCCGACGTCGACCTCGTCTTCTGCCAGCTGCTGACCTACGCCACTAGCTACAACATGCTCCCAGCCATCCGCGACCTCAACGTGCCCGTCATCCTGGTCAACCTCCAGAAGGTGCGCTGCCTCGACTGCGAGACCGCAGGCACCGCCGAGTGGCTGGGCATCGGCTACGCCGGCGGCGCCGTGGGCGAGATGGTGGCCGACCTCAACCGAGCCGGCAAGCGCCACGCCGTCATCACCGGCGTCGTGGAGGGCGGCGACCCCCAGGTGACCGCCGAGATCGAGGACTGGTGCCGCGCCGCCCAGGTGCGCCGCCGCCTGCGCTACACCAACCTTGCCCAGATCGGCCGCCCCTACCCCGGCATGATGGACCTCTACATCGACGAGACCAACCTCTACCACCGCATGGGCCTCTACACCAAGCAGTTTGACTGGGAGAAGATGTGGGCCATCGCCGACGACGTCACCGACGAGGACGTCATCGCCGCCAAGGTGGCCGACATCCACGACACCTTTGACATCCTCGGCGACTATGACGAGGCGTCCGTTCACGAGATGGCACGCTATGTGGTGGCCTTCGAGCAGTGGGTGAAGGAGGAGGAGCTGGGCTTTGTGGCGAGCCACTACGACGGCTTCGCGCAAGGAAAGGCGGGCGTGCTCGACTCCATGCTCATCCCCGCGTTCTCCATGCTCATCAAGCAGGGCGTCGCGTGCGCCGTGGAGGGCGACATCAAGGTGGCTATGGGCATGATGATCATGAAGGTCCTCTCGGGCGCCTGCCAGCTCTCCGAGTTCTACACCTTCGACTTCAACGACGACGTGGTGCTCATCGGCCACTCCGGCTCGGGCGACGCGTGCTTCTCCACCGCGCGCAAGGCGTCCATGGAGATCGTCCCCGTGTTCCACGGCAAGGCGGGCGGCGGCTTCCTCACGCGCTTCTACCCCAAGGCCGGCCCCGTCACCTACCTCGGCATCACGCAGGACGCCGACGGCCACTTCAAGTTCATCGTGAGCGAGGGCGTCATCGAGGACGGCCCCACGCTGGGCAACGGCGACACCACCTTCCGCACGCGCTTCTCCATCGGTGCGCGCGAGTGGAACAACCGCTGGTGCGAGTGCGGCCCCACACACCACTTTGCCGCGGCACAGGGCTGCTGGACCAAGACCATCCTCAAGGTGGCCAAGATTCTGGACGTGCCCGTGGAGGTCGTCTGCTAAAGAACCGACGTAACTGTAGACACGGCGGGGCTGGACGCCAGCCCCGCAAGTGTTCTTTGCACGTTAAATCGACGGATTCCCACCCATTCGCGAGGCTCTGGTCAATTATCGCCAGCCGATGCATCTAGTTGCACTGTTGATGTCTATGCTGCGACGACTCTACCTGCGGAAATCTCCCAGGCTCCGCTGCACGGGAGTCGTCCTTCTGCGAACCCTGCGGGCCGGGCACACACCTCCGGATAGGCCGAAATGAATAATACCAGGTAAATGACCTGAGGCCTCTATATCAATACCTTAATCTGTTGC
>JAFUBJ010000286.1 GCA_017460265.1 Atopobiaceae bacterium
CGTCGCGCATGCTGGCGATGTTGGCGCGCATGTAGTCGATGCGGTAGTCGTCGTGCACGGTGCCGTCCACGAACTCGTCGTTCCAGCCAATGCCGCTCTCCACGCACCAGAGGTCGCAATGATAGCGGTTGTACAGCTCGTTGAGGGTGATCCGCTGCGTCTGCGGGTCGGTCGCCCAGCCCCAGGCGTTGGTCTTGAGGTAGGGGTTGGCCACCATGCCAACACCGCCGCCGTTGCCCTCGCCGGCCTCAAGGTCCTCGTCATGCGTGGTGATGACGCTGCTGCCGTACAGCGAGAAGCTCAAGAAGTCGCAGGTTCCCTCTTCCAGGATCTCGAGGTCGCCTGGCAGGATCGGGAGCTTGATGCCCTCACGATCGTACTCCGCCAGCTTATAGGGCGGATAGAAGCCCAGCATCTGGACGTCGGAGTAGAAGTACTTGGAGTCGTTGGCTTTCAGCGCGGCAAGTTGGTCGTTGGGGTCGCAGGTGTAGGCATACACGGGGCCGGCGGCGAGCATCATGCCGATGCAGAGGTCGGGATAGTAGTTGTGGGCCGCGATGACCGTCTTGGCGGAGGCCAGGAACTGGTGGAACGTCGCGTTGGCGATGTTCTGCGGGTCGGCGTGGATGAGGCCGGCGGTCACGAACGGCGCGAACTCGATGCAGTTGATCTCGTTGAAGGTGAGATAGTACGTCACCAGGCCATCGAAGGCCTCGAAGCACGTGGTCGCGTACTTGACGAACTGGTCGACCAGATAGCGGCTGTCCCAGCCGTTGAAGCGGTTGGCAAGCGAAAGCGGGTTCTCGTAGTGGTCGAGCGTGACGAGCGGCTCGATGCCGTACTCCTTGCACGTCTTGAAGACGTCACGGTAGTAGTCGATGCCCGCCTGATTGGGCTCGGCATCGTCGCCGTTAGGGAAGATGCGGCTCCACTTGAGCGAGAAGCGCAGGCAGTTGAAGCCCTCCTCGGCGCAGAGGCGGATGTCCTCCTTGTAGTGATGATAGAAGTCCGAGGCGATGTGGCTCGGATAGTAGATGTCGGGGTCGTCGACCAGGCAGGCCTGGGCACCCTCGGGAAGGTGGCGCTCAGGGCTGTGGAAGCACAGCGGCGTCTTTCCCCACGAGCCGTCCGGCATGCGGTAGGTAACCTGGCGGGGCACCTTGTGGGCACCGTTGGTCATGACGTCAGCGGTGGAGAGGCCCGCGCCGCCCTCGAAGACGCCGCCCTCGTACTGGTTCGAAGCGGTGGCGCCGCCCCAGAAAAAGTCCTTGCTGAATGCCATATGCTTCCCCTTCTCTTTCTTGCGTCGCCGCGCGACGCCCTTTACCCATACGCTTGAATTGTATTAGACGTTCCACATCGTCTGAACAGGCCGTCCCTCGACCGCTTCATTCTTCCGACAAGCGCACGATGGGAACATCCCGTTCCCCTAGGCGTTCTTGGTGGCGATGACGTCAACGCCCGTTCCCGCCACGTTGGCACAGATGACGTCGCCGATGGCAACGGGTGCCGTGGCAGTGACGTTGGCAAGCGCCGCAACAACGTCGAACATCTTGCCCTTGGGCACGTCCGAGGCCGTCTTGACCGAGACCATGTGCTCGGTCGCAGACCCCGTCACCGGAACCGTCGTGGTGACGATGCGGGTGGGGTTCGTGACCTCTTTCTTGCCATAGACCTCGCCGCGCTTGCAGGTGTTGCCCGTGACCGAGGTGACCTCCCCATCAGCGATGGTGACGGTGAGCTGGCAACCAAGCGGACAGTTGATGCAGGTGAGCTCCCGAGTCTCTGTTGCCATGGCTATTCCTCCTCAAGCTTGACGGTGATGGTCTTGATGTCCGGACGCGCGAGCAGATCTTCCTTCTTGAGAATGACCTGCTCCATCTCGCCGGGTGCCATGACGCGCTTCTTCTTGTGCTGGACGCGTTCGTCGTCAAAGTAGACGCTCACGTAGCGGTCGCGATAGACGTTGCCCACGCGGAAGCGTACGGTGAGCTTGTCCTTCATGCGGTCGGGCGAGATGGTGGAGGGCACGGTGTAGCGCACGCCGCCCTTCGCCACGACGCTTATCTCTCCTCCCGAGGCAGCCTGCCCGCCTTGGGCAAAGCGCGCTGCGGCAGCGCCGGCAGAGGATGCCTCCTCGCTCACATAGTCAACAAGGTCGTGGACGTGCAGCACGTTGCCGCAGGCAAAGATGCCTGGGATGCTGGTTTCGAGCGACTCGTTGACAATGGGGCCTCGGGTGACGGGCGAAAGCTCGACGCCCGCATCGCGCGAGAGCTCGTTTTCGGGAAGAAGGCCGACGGAAAGCAGCAAGGTGTCGCAGGGATAGCGGACCTCGGTGCCGGGAACGGGCTTCATGTGCTCGTCGACCTCGGCAATCCAGACCGCCTCCACGCGTTGGCGTCCCTCTATGCGCGTCACCGTGTGGCTGAGCAGCAGCGGAATGCCAAAGTCATCAAGGCATTGGACGATGTTGCGCTTGAGGCCTCCCGAATAGGGCATGATCTCTGCCACGCAGGCAACGTGGGCGCCCTCGAAGGTCATGCGACGTGCCATGATGAGGCCAATGTCGCCCGAACCGAGGATGACGACCTCGCGTCCGGGAAGCTCTCCCTCGATGTTGACGAGGCGCTGGGCGGTTCCTGCAGAGTAGATGCCGGCGGGACGATATCCAGGCGTCGCAAGCGCTCCACGGGGGCGCTCGCGGCAGCCCATGGCCAATACGACGGCGCCAGCTTTGATGCGCGTGATGCCGGCCTCCGCAGAGACGGCTGTCACGATGCGGTCAGGCGAGATGTCCATGACCATGGTGCCCAGACGGCGCTCGATGCCCAGCTCGTCTGCGCGCGCGATGTAGCGAGCCGCATATTCGGGGCCAGTCAGCTCCTCCTTGAAGGTGTGGAGGCC
>JAFUBJ010000287.1 GCA_017460265.1 Atopobiaceae bacterium
AGACGAGGAGCTGTGGACCAGCAAGCTCGCCCTCGACGTCGGCGGTTGCCCGGTGACGCTGGGCTTCGGCGGCATCCACGGTGCGCTCCCGACCTACCGCGAGGAGGCGACCGGGCGGCGCAGGATCATAAACATCGACGTGTCGAGCTACTACCCGAGCCTCATGGTCGTCAACGGGTACACGAGCCGCAACATGGCCTCGCCCAAGACGTTCGAGGACATTTACCATGAGCGCCTGACCGCCAAATCCGCAGGTGACAGCGCGACTGCTAACGCGTTGAAGCTAATTGTTAACACGACCTACGGTGCGACCCTGAATCAGTATAACGACCTGTACGACCCGCTCATGGCGAGGTCGGTGTGCGTGTCGGGCCAGCTCTACCTTTTGGAGCTTGCCGAGCGCCTGGTCGGTGAGCTAACGACGCTAAGACTCATCCAGCTCAACACCGACGGAATCATGGTCTCGGTCGACGATTGGGAGTTGGATGACGTCCGACTCATCTACCACGAGTGGGAGTCCCGCACCGGCTTCGGGCTGGAAGAGGACGACATCTCGGTCGTGTGGGAGAAGGACGTCAACAACTACGCCATGCGCACCACCGACGGCCACGAGAAGGTCAAGGGCGGGTACCTGGTGCGCGGCACCAGCAAGGCGGGCGCGTTCTCCGCCAACAACAACGCGACCATCGTCGCTGACGCCCTCAGGGCGTGGCTGCTCGACGGG
This sequence comes from Atopobiaceae bacterium, assembly GCA_017460265.1. Classification (GTDB taxonomy): domain Bacteria; phylum Actinomycetota; class Coriobacteriia; order Coriobacteriales; family Atopobiaceae; genus UBA1367. Next base: position 725 of record JAFUBJ010000287.1, read on the forward strand.
GTCCCCGTGAGGGAGACCGTCATGGGCTGCGACGAGCCGCAGAGGTTCCAGATCATCGCCAAGGCAGGCTCGAAGTTCTCGCGAGTCTACCAGCTGGTGGACGGCGAGGAGGTGGACGTCCAGCGCTGCAACCGAGTCTTCGCCTGCTCCGACGGGCGCCTCGGGCGCCTCTACAAGGTGAAGGCTGCGGACGGGCGCGTGGCGAAGGTCGAGAGCCTCCCCGAGCACTGCCTCGTCCGCAACGACGGCATGCCCGACATGTCCGAGATCGACAAGCAATGGTACGTGGCGCTCGCCGAGAGGCGCGCACCCGACTTCGAGAAAGAGGAGAGAAGGAAGATGGCTACAACCACCAAGGCGCCTGACTACAAGAGCATGAACGTGTGGCAGAAGCTCGCCACGGCACGCCTCATGGTCGACGAGGCCAACCCCACCAAGAGTGGTCTCAACGACTCTGACGGCTGGACCTACATGTAGCTGGGCGACATCGTCCCGCTTCAGAACAAGGTCTTCGCCGAGGTCGGCCTGCTTGAGCAGTTCACCTACCACAAGGGGAACCGCGAGACATTCACCGACGCGGCTGGCAACTCGACCGTCACCGACGAGCAGCCCCACGCGGTCTCGCGCGTCATCAACGTCGACGACCCCTCGCAGGTCATCGAGTTCTGCCTGCCCTGGCTTGACATCGAGCCGATCGTGACCAACGCGGGCAAGAAGAAGCAGAACGCGGTCCAGATGCAGGGCAGCGTGCAGACCTACCTGCGCCGCTACATCAAGATGCAGGTCCTCGACCTCGCCATGCCCGACGAGATCGAGCCTGAGACCGGGTCGCCCACCAAGGAGCCTGCCAAGAACGCGGAGGCCTCCAAGGCGAAGGTCAGCACCTCCAAGCGCTCCGCTCCCAAGGCCCCCGCGAAGGCGGCGTCCCAGAAGCCCGCGACGGCCTCCCAGCGCAAGGAGACGGCCAAGGGCATCACCGCAGCCGACAGCCAGGCGACCAAGATGCAGATCAGGCAGCTCACCCGCGCCATCAAGACGCTGAAGGACGCCTACGGCAGCGAGCCTGAGGTCAGCGCCGCCATCGCCGAGATCGGCGCTAAGACCGGCAACCTCAAGGGCGAGTTCACCAAGAAGGACGCCGAGGGCTTCCTCCGCCAGCTTGGCGAGCTGAAGCAGCGCCTCGACAGCGAGGGAGGTGCCGAATGACGAGGGTAGGCCTCTCAACCGACACCAGGGAGCTGGGCGTCGACCCGCACGAGAGCTTCGCAGCCGTGCTCGACATCATGCACGTCTTCGACAGCCGCAGGCTCGACCCCATGACGGCGACTGCGACCATTGCGAAGGCGCAGGAGGAACTGTGGGAGATCACCGGCGTCCTCGCCGTGACCCCCAAGGTGCGCGAGGCCCTCGCCGAGACGAGCTTCGCGGGAAAGGAGCGGTAGGTGAACGTCACCTGGAACACGGACAACACTATCTCGATCGACCCGCCCAAGCGGACGAAGAAGCTCACGGGAACGCGCTTCGCGTCGGTGCTCGGCCTCAACAAGTGGAGCACCCCGTTCCAGATGTGGTCCCAGTGCACCAAGCTCTACGAGCCTCCCTTCGAGGACACCATCTACACGAAGGCGGGCAAGGCGATCGAGCCAAAGCAGATCCGGTACATGCGCGAGGCCTACGCCATGGACGACCTGATCGACCCGACCGACGTCTGGGGTCCCGACTTCTTCAAGAAGACCTGGGGCAACTTCTTCACGCACCCCGTGCTCGGGGGCATGTGGGATGCCCTGCTCCCCTCGGAGGACTGGGACCGCACGGCTGACGGCCTCGTGGGCCACACCGACGCGGTGCTTGAGTTCAAGACCACCAAGCGCGCCGAGGACTGGGCCGAGGACATCCCCGAGTACTACGCCCTTCAGGCAGCGCTCTACGCGTGGCTGCTTGGCTGCGACGAGGTGGTGATGGTCGCGACCTTCCTGTCCGACGGCGACTACGACCGCCCCGAGGACTTCGTGGTGAGTGCCGAGAACACGGCGACCTTCGAGTTCAGCGTGTCCGAACGCTACCCCGACTTCGAGCAGGCCTACGTCACGAAGGCGCTCGACTGGTGGGTCCAGCACGTCGAAAGCGGCGTGTCGCCCGAGTTCGACGAGAGGGCGGATGCCGAGTACCTGAAGGCGCTCCGCACCAACTTCCTCAGCCCCACGAGCGACGTCGACGGCCTCCTGGCCGAGTACGAGGGGCTGTGCGACGAGGTGGCGGTCGTCGACGCGCTGGTGGCGGGCAAGCGCACGCGCATGGACGCCATCAAGAAGCAGCTCAAGCAGTTCGCGACGGAGAGCATCGGCAGCGACGACAAGGCGACCTTCTCGCATGGCCGCGTCACCTGCACCCTCGCGCGCACCGTGAGCCGAAAGGTCGACGAGAAGGCCCTCAAGGAGGCGGGCCTGTTCGACGAGTACAGCAGAGAGGTGGAGTCCTCGCGCTTCACCGTGAGCGTCAGCTAGGAGGAACGCATGGCACGAGTAAGCATTGGCGGGCGCGGGTTCCGCAACCTGAAGGTCGGCGAGCGCCAGCTCCTGACCATCGTCAGCGCGTCCAAGGACGACAAGACCGGAGTCATCAAGGTCCGCTTCGAGGACGAGGAGGGCCGTTCGGGCACCGAGACCTACCGGATCGGCAAGGGCCGCGCCAAGAGCCGCGCGAACGAGATCGCGCTCGACTCCTTCGCGACCATGGCCTTCACCGCACTGCGCAACTGGGAGGTGGACGAGATCGACGTGGGCGACCTGGTCGGTCGCCGCGTGATCGCCAACGTCGTGGCGCAGGAGGCCGAGAACGGCAACACCTACACGCACCTGCGCAACTGGGACGAGGTCGAGGAGGACGAGCCATTCGACTCGGACGAGGCGACCGCGCCAGAGGCCGAGGAGGACGACGCCGAGGACGACGAGGACGACCTCGACGACGAGGACCTCTGGGACTAATGCGCGAGACGGCCTTCCAGGCGGAGTGCCTGAGGCTCGCCAAGAGGCTCGGCCTGCTGGCCGTGAACATCCACGGGTCGGGGTGGTCCAACAAGGGCTTCCCCGACCTCCTGGTGTTCCACGCGGGCAGGGTCGTGGCTGTGGAGCTGAAGGGAGACAGCGGCTACAAGGTGCAGCCAGACCAGATCGTCTGGCGCAACCGCTTCCTCCGCCAGGGCATCCCGCACCACGTCATAGACAGCATCGAGCTGTTCGAGGAGACCATGAGAGAGGAGTTCGACCTATGAGACTCACCGAGAGCTACGACGGCTCGACCGTCGTCCGCATGGTGCCGTACATGTTGCACCAGACCGACCGGGGCGAGGACCTGTTCACCGTGTCCCAGATGCCCTCCACCGTCGCCCTTGAGATAGCGCAGCGAGCCGAGACCCTCGTGCTGCGAGAGCGCGACGGCTCGGACTGGCTGGTCGCGAACAACCGCGACTGGTTCCCCGCCGAGGCCTTCGACCTAGAGGGCCGCGAGGTCCCGCGCGACGAGGGGAAGCCTGAGGCGCCCAAGAGGCGCACGAGGCGGCGCACGGCCAAGAGCGGGTCCTAGCCATGGGGACGCTGGCGGAGGCCATCCCCGAGGAGCTGCGCGCCCTTGAGAGGTGGGTGTGCGCCGACCGCGACTCAAAGCGCCCCATGCGCCCCTTCGACGGCGGACCGGCCTCCGTCAGCGACCCCGCGACGTGGGGCAGCTACGAGGACGCGAGGAGGTGCGTCGAGGAGGGCATCTACGAGTACATGGGCTTCGTGTTCGCCGACGACGGCTACGTGGGCATCGACATCGACCACGCCTTCGAGGACTCGGGCCTGCTCTCCGACGAGGCACTCGATGCAGTCACGGCCTGCCAGAGCTACGCGGAGGTCAGCAAGTCGGGCAACGGGATCCACATCGTCTGCCGAGGCTCGCTGCCCTTCCGTGGCCGCAACAACCGGGCGGGATGGGAGATCTACCGGGAGGCCAGGTTCTTCGTGCTCACCGGCAGCACCGTCGTCTACAGGGAGCTGCGCGACGCCCAGGACGGCATCGACATGGTCCTGTCCGAGCACTTCGCGGACGCCCCGCGCGACGGGGGCGGCAGCACCGGTCCGCGCATCCTGCAACCGACGTGGACGGTCCCCGAGGGGAGCCGCGTGCCGCTTTGGCCACGGTTCCCGACGGTCGGGAGCGGATCGAGGCACATCTCGCTCGTCAGCTACTGCGGCCAGGCTTGGAGTGCCGGTGCCTCCGAGGCCTCGCTCCTGAGCATGGCGTCCGTCGCGAACAGGCGGTTCATGGACCCGCCGCTCGACGACGCCGAGGTGGAGCAGATAGCCCGTTCGGTCACGAGGTACAGGAGGTGACTATGGAGGCATTCCTCACCCCCGGAGACGGCTCCGACGTGTCGACGACCCGCAACTCGACCAAGCTGAGCCGCTTCTGCGAGCAGCTGGTCAAGACCTTCCTCGGCTACAAAGCCGAGAGCGCGACCGTGGCGGTCGAAAAGACCGAGTGGGACATGGAGACCCTCTACAAGGGACTCTGGAACGTCTGCGCGCGCAAGGAGTTCAGAAGCCTCGTCGACGCGCACAGGCAGGACGGCCAGCTGATGCTCGTCCGCAGGAGACAAGGGAGGACCAAGTGATCATCCAGATCGACCGCTTCCAGATTCGCCCGTACCCGAACAACCTGTGCTGGGAGATCTGGGAGCGCCGCAAGTGGAAGCCGAAGGGAGGAGGCCCCACCAAGGAGGGATGGAAGAGCACGGGCAGGTACCCGAGCACGCTCGGACAGGCCCTCCTGACGGTATACGAGCGCCTCCTGAAGGACGACACCCGCGTCCTCGGCCTCGCCGACGCCATCGACGAGGTCAAGGACATCTATCGAGAGATCAAACTGATTGGAGAGAAGCATGATGGCAGATAGCGTGGAGATCGAGAACCACCTCGACCCCTTGTTCGGACTTGGCGCGACGGTCATCGCCAAGGGGCGCACCGACCGCGAGACCGCCCGGTCCTTCCTGGGACAGCCCGCGTTCATCGTGGCGGGCAAGCCACCGGAGGTCGCGCCCCTGCACCCCAAGGTGGCACGCGTCATCGTCAACGGCCCTGCCACGGTCGTCTTCTGGGACGACGGCGAGAAGACCGTCGTGAAGTGCCGCGAGTGCGAGAGTTGCCGCTTCGCCAAGTCCGGCTCCGCCACCGAGGCAGAAGAGATGACCGTCTTCGAGGCGCTCGCTCACAACGTCCTGCTGAACACGAGGTGCGCGATACGCGACGACCCCGAGAAGGCGGGGATGGCGGCGCGGCTCAAGCGCCGCTACCGCAACTGGCAGGACGTCGGCCGCCGCGAGTTCCCCGAGGGTGACGGAGATGAGTGACGTCCGCGTGAAGGGCGGGAGGCTCCTCGGGCACCTCGGCAGGGTCCTCCACTACTTCGAGGTGTGGTGGCACGGCACCGAGCCTCCCCACACCATCCAGCTCGGCGAGGTCGTCTACACGCGCCTCGACGAGCCTGACGGCACCCCGGTGAGGAGGGCGCGATGAGGAGGCGGAAGATCAGCACGTTCGCGAGCGTCGGCGTGATGCCGAACGTCGAGACCGCGCTCTACCACGACGAGGCGAAGCTACGACGCGACCTCGTGTCGCGCGGGATCGAGTGCCCCGAGCTGTCGGGCGCGCCAGCCCAGACGTTCCCCGAGACCCTCGACGGCGGGACGGTGCACTTCGTGCTGCTCCGCCCCTCCGACCAGCCCCTCTGGGCGCAGCTTGCGCTGCTGGCCCACGAGGCCACCCATATCGCCGAGCGCTACTTCGAGGAGCTGGGCGAGGACGAACCCGCCTCGGAGGAGCGTGCCTACGTGGTCCAGAGTGCGTCGGGATGCCTGTTCGACGCCCACCTGCGATGGAGGGAGAAGCATGGCGACCGACCTTAGACAGCGGATCTTCGACAACGCGTGCCCCGAGTGCGGCGGGAAGGTCGTGCTCAGGTGGTCGCGAGCCTCGAAGGCCACCGACGGCACGCCCGTCGGCTTCGCCCATGCGCGCTGCCAGTCCTGCGGGGAGGGCTGGTACGCGGGACACTACTCCGACTTTCCCGTGGAGGAGGTCGCCGACTCCGTTGGCTGGGACGAGGCCCTGAGCCGCCTCGTGGCCTCCTGCCACCGGACCAGCCAGTGAGAGGACAATGACCATGACAGAGACCATGTTCAGGCAGCTCGCCGCGATCTTCCGCAGGTGGGCAAGCCCGACCAGCCGCTGCGTCCTCGAAGAGG
>JAFUBJ010000288.1 GCA_017460265.1 Atopobiaceae bacterium
CCGTAGTCCCAGTCCACGAACTCATGCTCGTCGATGGCGGCACGCGGGGCCTCGGCGTTCATGCGGCGCGGGTCGAGGTGCAGGAGGTCGATGATGCGCCCCTCGATGGGGAAGTAGCCAGAGTTGTGGATGGTCTGGAATCGATACTGCGTCTTGGGTACGCCCTGCGGGCACACGAACAGGAATTCCTTGTCGCCGAATTTGGCAACGCTCGGGCACTCCCACATGTAGCCAAACGGATTCTCGTCATCCTTGTTGGTGGCAGAGCCAGCCATCTCCCACTTGATGCCGTCGTCGGAGCTGTACAGCAGCGCGCAGCCGTGGCTCTCCATGGTGCGGCAGCCCAGGAGCATCCAGTACTTGTCGTCCTGCTTCCAGACCTTGGGGTCACGCACGTGGTTGGAGGCGTAGGCGGGGTACTGGTCGTTGCACAGCACGGGGCGCTTCTCGCCCAGCGTGATGTGGCACTTGTCGCCGTCGTCAGTGGCGACGACCAGGGTCTCGTTGGCCTTGCGACCCTTGAAGTCGTAGTCGAAGCCAGCGGCCTTTCCGCCAGGCTCGAGCTCGTTACCGGTGTAGTACAGCCACAGCTCGTCACCAACGACGATGCCGGAGCCGGAGTACGAGCCGTTCTTGTCGGTCTGCACGCTTGGCATGATGGCGCCGCCGTGCCAGTACCATGTGGTCATGTCGGGACTTGACCAGTGGCCCCAGCCATGGCCCATGTCCTTGGGCCAACGAGGCTCATATTGATGGAAGATGTGATAGACGCCCTTGAACTGCGAGAGTCCGTTGGGGTCGGTGAGGTTGCCGTCTGGCATCTGCAGGTGATACTTGAGACGCCAGTTGTGGCTCGGGTCGAGCCTGACGAGCATGGTCATGTGTGGTCCCCCTTCTGTCGATAGGCATGCGCGTCGCGCATGTGAGAACGATTCCATCCTAAAGGGAGAGTTGGCGAGTTCTGCCCAGCGTGAGCTCACGACTCGCCAAGAGTTCCGATTCATCCGCGGACGGGGCAACACCTTTGCTCGAAGCAGGGTTTTAAGGAAAACAGTCTATGAATCTGACCCTGCCATGTTAAAGCTCCCATTACGAGAAATCTGCTAAAGTCTTTGAAGCTTCGTCTTCCTGCATCGATTAAGACTACGAAATCAGGTTTCATGCCTTTTGTCGTATATCAGTTCATCCTTGCCACGCTGCTTCCGGTTGTCGCTTCGGCGGCGCTGTACCTCATTGACCGCGACAGGGGCCTGAGCAAGCGCGCGCCGATCCTTTGGCAACTCGTCGTCGGCATCGTCTTTGGCCTGGTCGCAGTCGTTGGGACCGAGTTGGGCATCGAGACGCCTGATGCCATCATGAACGTACGCGACGCCGCCCCGCTCGTTGCCGGACTCGTCTTTGGGGGGCCGGCGGGCATTGTGGCTGGCGTCATTGGTGGTATCGAGCGCTGGTTTGCCGCCCTCTGGGGGCGGGGAATGTTCACGCGCGTTGCCTGCAGCGTCGCGACGGGGCTCGCGGGCCTCTACGCCGCCCTGATGCGCCGATTCATGTTTGACGACAAGAGGCCGCCCTGGGCGATTGCTGCTGCGGTGGGTCTGGTCAATGAGGTCTTGCACCTGACGCTCATCTTCATAACGAACTTTGACCAGGCACAGCGAGCCTATCGCGTCGCGCAGGCGTGCGCGTTTCCCATGATCGCCTGCAATACCATTTCTGCGGGGCTCTCCGTGTTCGTGGTCACCCTCCTTGCCAAGGAGGACATCTTTCTCATGGGCGAACACCTTCCCATCTCGGAGGCTATTCAGCGGGGCATGCTCGTGAGCACGCTCTTTGCCTTTGTGGTTACCACTTCCTTTACGACGATCCTGCAGACGAGCCTCGCTGACGCAAGCACCAGCTCTCTTCTTGAGCTCAACATCGATGATGTCAGGGAAGACATCATGCGCGCGTCGAACGTCAACCTGCTCTCCCTCACGAGGCACGCCGCCGCCCTCGTTCCAACGGTTGAGGGAACAACCCCTGAAAAGCTCGAGGACGTCAAGGACCAGCTTCAGGTGACCGAGGTCTCGGTCGTCAACAGCATGGGGTTCGTCGAAGCGAGCACTGACAGCAGCGTATTGAACTTCAACTTTCGCTCTGGTTCGCAAGCAAACGAGTTCGTCGAGCTTCTTGACGGGACCTTGACGGCGTATGCGCAAGAGTTTTGCGGACGCACCATTGACGGCCAGTTGCGGAAATACGCTGCCGTCACCATTGATGGCGGCTTCATTCAGGTCGGCAATGATGTCGAACACTTGCAGAGCGGCCTGAACGAGCAGGTAGAGTCCTCTGTTGACAACCGGCACGTCGGCGAGGGAGGTTTCCTCTTGGTGTTTGACTACGCTGACGAGATGTCGGGAGGGTACCTCTTTGGCCTGCATGGGGATTCTGACGTACAGTCATCGAAGGCATATCTCCTCGACCGTCTGAGCACCACCCGTCCAGCAACCATCTTTTCGCTCTCTTTTTTGGGTGACGACTACTACGCCATGTTCGATAACGTCGAGGGCTATAAGGTCGTTGCGATGCTGCCTGCTTCCGAGTCAGACTTCTCGCGCAACGTCGCCATCTTGGTCGGCACGTTTACCGAGATCATCGTCTTTGCCCTTCTCTACCTTGCCATATACATCGTCATCAACCGCGACGTGGTGGGAGGCATCCGCGGCATTAACGCGCGGCTGAACCAGATCGCCGACGGAAACCTCGACACGGTGGTGGACGTGCGCTCGAGCGTGGAGTTTGCCCAGCTTTCGGATGACATCAACATCACGGTGGACGTCCTCAAACGCTACATCTCGGATGCGGAGTCACGCATCGACCAAGAGCTCGAATATGCTCGGGCGATCCAGTCAAGCGCCCTTCCGTCGGTGTTCCTACCGTTTCCCAATCACGACGAGTTTGACATCTATGCTCTGATGAGGCCCGCCAAGGTCGTGGGTGGCGACTTCTTTGACTTCTACTTCACCGACGAGCGTCATCTTGCGTTTCTGGTTGCTGACGTGAGCGGCAAGAGCATCCCCGGCGCCCTGTTCATGATGCGTGCCAAGGCCATCATCAAGAGCCTTGCGGACACGGGGCTTCCGGTGGAACGCGTCTTTGAGGAGGCCAACAACGACCTGTGCAGCGGCAACGAGTCCAACATGTTCGTCACGGCACTCATGGGCGTGCTCGACGTGGAGACGGGGCACGTGTGGTTAGTCAACGCCGGCCACAACCCTCCGGCGCTCTACCTGTCTGAAGGGGACGGCTACGAGCTTCTCAAGCTCAAGCGAGGACTCTTCCTTGGATGCATGGAAGGCGTGCCGTATCGCGTGAACGAGCTTCAGCTCGAGCACGGAGACACGCTCTTCCTCTACACCGACGGCGTCGTAGAGGCTAATGACGCGAGCGAGTCGCTGTACGGGGACGAGAGGCTCGTAAACGCGCTCAACGCCCTGAGGGGTCGGGAGCCCAAGGACGTGTGCGAGCTGCTCTTAGAGGATGTCGACGGCTTTGTGGGAGCTGCCGAGCAGTTTGATGACATCACCATGCTCGCGCTGCGCTATAACGGCTTTTTCCAAAGTGAATAGAGGCTCCTTCTGGACACGGGTGAAGACGGGTCTCGGCATGTGCAAATGATGCAGACTTGACGAAGAATCCGCTGTGGCTATTATTAATAAGACGTTATTTGTAGTTGAGGGAGTGGGGCAGAACGTGTGCCCCACTTCCTTTTATGTATGTCGACGAGACGAAAGGGGGGTCCCATGGCACAGTCGTCGCTAGAGCTACAGCTCATCGAGGCTCTTGAGCAGCGCGCATCCCAACATGGCGTAGACATCGTGGATGTTGAGCTGGCTGGCTCGAGCAAGTCTCCCGTTGTCCGGGTTCGCATCGACCATGCCGACGAGTCCTTGCCAACGATCACCCTCGACGAGGTCGCTGCACACAATGACTGGATCTCTGAGGTGCTGGACGAGGTCGATCCCTTCCCGGGGGCCTACAGCCTCGAGGTCTCATCGCCGGGCCTCGACCGTCCCTTGCGCAAGGCTCATGACTTCGAGCGCTTTGCCGGCGAGACCGTGGCCCTCGTTACCACGGCCACCGAGGGTCGCCGCAAGTATACGGGCGAGCTTTTGGGCCTCGTTGACGGCATGGTTGCGCTACGTAGCGACGAAGGGGAGTTCTCCTTCGACATCGATGACGTTAAGACCGCAAAGATCAAGCCGGACTATGACAAGCTGGCACGCCTAGCCAAGTCCGCGCAGGAAGAGTAAAAGGGGGAGATAGACATGGCATCCGAGATGGTTGAGGCCTTGATGGCGCTCTGCGAAGAAAAGCATATCGATCAGCTCTACCTCATCGACCGCCTCGAGCAGTCGCTGGCAAAGAGCTATTCGGAGGTTCTGCACCTCACTGACGGTGCGCGCGTTACCTTCGACCGCACCTCCGGCAAGTTCTACGTCTACAAGCTGGTCCCGAAGGAGGAGTCCTTCGACGACGAGACCGGCCTCTACACCGAGTTTGACGAGGTAGACGTTACGCCAAAGGACATGAGCCGCATCGCGGCCCAGCACGTGAAGTCCGAGATTGCCGCCATCGTGCGCAACTCCGCACGTCAGCAGATCTTCGAGGAGTTCTCGCAGCGCGTCGGTGACATCATCACCGGCACCGTCCTCCAGACGACGCCCGACTTCACGATCATCAAGATCCGCGAGGGCGTCGAGGCGGAGCTTCCCCACTTTGACCAGCGCCGCTATCCCGACGAACGCAACGAGCGCCCCGCAGGCGAGCGCTACATGCACAACCAGCGCATCCGCGCCATCATCATCGACGTGCGTGACCCCAACTCCAACCAGCCGCCCATTCGCGGCGAGCGCCAGCGCCCCTCCATCGTCGTCTCACGCACGCATCCTGACCTCATCCGTCGTCTCTTCGAGCTTGAGGTTCCCGAGGTGTACGACGGCGTCGTCGAGGTCCGCTCCATTGCGCGAGAGCCGGGCGTCCGCTCCAAGGTCGCGGTCTCCTCGCTTGACGAGCGCCTCGATCCCGTGGGCGCCTGCGTCGGCCCCAAGGGCAGCCGCGTCCGCACGGTGGTCTCTGAGCTTCGCGGAGAACGCGTCGATGTCGTGCTCTGGAGCGACGACCCTGCCAAGTGCGTGGCCAGCGCCCTTTCCCCGGCTCGTGTCAGCCGCGTTCTGGTCGATGCCGAGAACAACTATGCGACCGTCATCGTCCCCGACGACCAGCTCTCCCTTGCCATCGGCAAGGAGGGTCAGAA
>JAFUBJ010000289.1 GCA_017460265.1 Atopobiaceae bacterium
CGCTCCGATGGACGGTACTTCCCGGCTTGTAGCCCCCCTCTTCGATGTAAAAGGTGTAGTGATTGCCGTCGTTGTCATCAATCGGCATACTCTTGACCTTGACGTTCTCCCAAGTGTTGTCGTCGTTCTTGTGCACGACAATCCAAGCATTGTCCACGTCAAAGTTTGCCCTGGTCACGTACAGGCTCAGGTCGTCCTTGTCTGCCTTGATGAGCTCGGTCACATCTTCAGGGTTGCCGCCTTCAATCTTGCGGAAGACCTTGACGTAGACCTCGGTCACGTCACCCGGAGCGTCATTTGCCCAGCTCTTTGTCACATTGAGCTCGGTCGTCTCGGACTTGCTCTTGCGGTACACGTTATGCACCGTGAACTCAAGGAACTCGTTGTCGGGGTTCTGGTCATAGGACGGTACACCCTGTGCGTTGGGCGCGTTGTTGTACCTGCCTAGCACCTCGGCACGGCTGTCGTAGTTTTGGGTCTTGTCGACGTAGGTCTCGCTCTTGTGCGAGTTCTTGGCGCCTTCAGGAGTCGTGTCGAACCCGCCGTATCGACGGACGTACTCAGTCTCGATGACCGTCGACTCGTAGTACCACGTATCGCCGTCGGCACCCGTGATCTCGTCGGGTACCGTGCTCGTGTCCTCGGTGATGTAGAACATTCCTGAGTTGAAGTCATACGTGTAGCTCTGGCCAACGCCCGAGGTACCAACACGCACGCGGACGTTTTGCGCGTCAACAAATTTGTGGGCAACGTCCGTGCGAGGGTCGTAGTTCTTGTAAGCATCGCTATCCATTTTCCAGATAGCGTCGCTGTTGCGCAGGTTGTTGGCGTTGCCAGGACCCGTCACTTGATCCGTCTCGTCCTTGTAGTAGTGCAGCATGAAGCTGTGGTCGAGCGAAGTCTGAATCGCGATGGGGCTACCGTTCTCGTCCTCGATGATCTTCTTGATCTCGACGGCACGAGACTCCGCATCGCCTTCGCTGTTGCCACCAAGCACAAAGTCCATGCCGCTCAGGTTGTGGTCGGGAATGCCACCCCTCGACCATTCGCCGCTGTCCCAACGCACGGGCGGGCACTCGTTGCGAGGATCCCAGTAATCAAAGCTCGCAGAGAAGGCCACATCCACGTTTACCGTCATGGGGTTGCCAAACTCGTCATAGAGCTGGCCAAGTTCAGGGTCAATCAGGTTGTACGTGATGGTCTTGTATGCGGTCACCTTGTAGTAGATCTTGTTGTTGAGGCGATCCTGATACACCTGCTGCTTGTGTTGGTCGTAGTACTGCTTGGAAACCGGGTCGATGGTGGACACGCGGAACTCGCCCTCAATGCGCACCTGCTGGGTACTGAACTCGGTAGACTCGTTTGCGGAGTAGCCGTTTACCACAAACGCGTTGTCAAGCTCGTGGGTCGTTCCGTCGGCGTCCTTGGTGTAAGCCGTGATGACAGCACGCTTCATGTCGTCAAGCGTGATGCCCACAACGCCAGAGTCCAGATGGAGAGACTCGGGCGAGGTGACGGTCTTGACCTCGTTGCCGTTTGCGTCGTAATAAGAGCCGTATGCCAGCGGCACGTCGACCGCGGCCTCTCCCTCAATGGAGATGTCGATGTGGTTGACAGTGTGGTTGAGGTAGTTGGTCTTGAGCACTTCGTTGGCTGCGGCCAGGCGCACGGTGGCTGCGTTGGCCTCGCTCACGCCGCCCACAAGGCGGAGCGTGCCGTCGGGGTCTTCCACCACGCCAACATACTGGTTGGAGTTGGCGCTCTTAATGTGCTCGTTGGTCAGCGTAATCTGAGTGACGTTCTGTTGCGGACGGTTCTGGATTACCTGATAGGTAAAGGTCTGGTTGCTCCACGTGTTCCAGTCAAAGTACGTCTCGTTGATGTTGCGCAGCGTAGTCCCAGGGTTGTCCCTGTCTGTAGAGATGGCGTCAGCCCTGTCTGTGGGGTCGATGTACTTGTTGTAGAAGTCAGCAGCAAGCTGATTCATATTGAACGACACTTGCTCGGTGTGGTGGTAGATGTTTCTGCCGTCGTAGGTCCACATCATGGGCTCGTCAACTTCCACGGTACCTGTGGCGGATGTTCCCACGTTAGTCAGGCTTCCGTCGTTGTTGACAATGTAGTAAGAGCCGTTGTAGTCGATGAGCACCATGTACTGCTCGTTTGCTGCGGGGCGAGTAACCACGGTACCCGTGACCGAGAAGCCGTTTTGCAGGTAGGTCATGACGGTGCCGTCCTGGTTAACGCCAATGCCCTCCAGCACCTCTGTGCCGTCATCGGCGTAGTGCACCACATGCAGGTCCTTGGCTGCCTCGATGTCTGCGCCGTCATCAAGCTCGATACTTACCAGCACCGGAGCCTTGGGCTCGACCTTGTTCTGATGCGCGTCTTGAATCTCGATGTCAAAGAAACGCGCGTAGGAGATGTCCCTGACGCTCTCAACGTCAAGCTGGTCCACAGACTGCGCGAGGTAGCTCTGGTATTCAGTGGTGCCAGGCTCGATCTCCCGGACAAAGAGGTCTGCGTCAGCCGGAATCTGGGCGTCATCCTCGTAGTTAAGGGTGATGTTGTAGCCCGTGCCGTCCTGTGACAGGAAGTGCTTGGTGATCTGCGCATCTGTCACGGCAATGGTGACGCTGTCGCCATTTGCCAGCGTGATGGTCAGCGACTCGGTGGTGTCAAAGGCCTTCAGCGTGATGAGCGCCCAGTCGGGGGCCGTCAGCTGCCTGGCGTCCATCTGGTCGCGCTCCTCGGCGCGGAGCTGCGCGGAGTACTGGGTGGTGACGCCCAGCGCCTCCTTCAAGGCACCGGAGGTGGTGTTCTCGTCCACCTTGGCCACGGCCACCAGCTCGGGGTTGGAGAACGTGACATTACTAATATAAGAGACGAACTTCTGGGCATCCTGCGGCTCGACCACGTTCAGGGCCACCAGCAGCTCACGCAGGCTGACGGTGTCGCCGCCCTCGATGCCGTAGCTGTACATCTGGCCGTTGAACTCGTAGTGGAAGTCCACTGTGTAGATGACGCCGTAGACCGAGAAGCCGTTAGCATCAAACGTGGTGGTATCGCCTTCTTGCGTGGCGTCGAGCACCTGGGGCTTTACCTCGGACGAGTACTGGAAGTGGACCGCGTTGGAGCTGACGGCTTCCCCAAGGTCGGGGGCGTCGGCCAGCTGGATGCTCACCTTGACGGCCTCCTGAGGATGAACCTCTTCGCCGTTGCTCATAATCTTGATGTCAAAGAAGCGTGCGAGTTCGGAATGGGCCTGGCTCGGGTCCTCACCAAGGGCAGACATTGCCTGGTAGAGGTAATCGTCATAGCCAGCGCCGCCAGGGGTGATCTCTCGTACCTGGAGCTCGGCGTCCTGGGGGATGCCGGCCTCGGCCGGGGCGTCCACCCTGATGTCGTAGGTGGAGCCGTCGCTGGCGGTAAGCTCCTTATGGAGCGTAGTGACCGCGACGACGTAGGTCGAGAACTGGTCGGACTCAATAACGAGCTCGTCGGCCTGGTCGGCGATGTCGCGGCTCTGGAGCTCCTTGGCACCGAGGGCGTCAATGACCTCGGCGTTGCCTTGGTCGTCGATGTGGACGACGTGGCTGTCGTCGGCGGTGTCGATGAGGTCACTTGCGAAGGTGACGGTGATGGGCACGGCAGGCTCGATCTCTTGGCCGTCGGAGTCTGTGAACGTAATGTCCACGGCGCGGAGGTCGACCAGCTTGCCGTCGGTGCGCTCGGACACCGCCTGGGCGACGGCGCCCTCGACCTGCTTGGCGTCAACCCACTTGACCTGCATGGTCGTTCCCAGCGGGAAGGCTCCCTCCGGGGCAAAGACGTTGACTGTCATCAGCGTCTGACCGTCAGATTTACTGAAGCTGTGCGAGAAGGTTTGCGCTGGCGTCTTGGAGGTGGCCTCCTCGGTAGCCTCTGCGTTCTCTTCGAGCGAGGCCTCTGTGGTCGCCTGCTGCTCTGTCTCAGTCTGCTGAGCCTCTTCCTCGAGTTCGTCCTCCGGTGCGTTGGCCGCGTTGTTCACGCGGGCGACCACGTAGGCGGAGAACTCCTGCGCCTCGAAGAGGATCGTGTCCTCGTGGCCAGTGGAGGTGTCCTTCTCGTCCTGGTTGACCAGGTACGCCTTGCGGATGAGCTCGGCGTTGGGAGCGTCGGTGCGCTTGGTCTGCTGATGGTCCACCACGTGCAGGACCAGCAGGCTGTTGTTTGCGACTGCCTCGTCGCCGGCGGTGCGCTGGTCGGAGAAGGTGCGGATCATGGACGTGGTGATGCGGACCTCGACCTTCTTGGCGGGGTCGACGCGGTTGCCCTGGGCGTCCTTGAAGGTGATGTCCACGGCATCGGTCTGCACGAAGGCGGCTTCATCGCCCGCCTCCTTGCGGAGGACGTCGTCGAGCTTTTCCTGGGCGGTCAGGCCCGTGAGGTCGTCCTTCTTGTTGAGGTCCACGTGCGCGACGGCCATGGTCGAGCCCTTGGGCAGCGCGCCCTGCGGGGCCTTGACCTGGACGACGAGGTAGACGTACTCGTTGCCGTCCTGGTCCTTCTTCTTGAGGACGTCCGAGAACTCCTGCGCGGGGGTGGGATCCTCCTCGGGGGTGGAGGGCACGGTGGCCTCGGGTTCCGCGGGGGTTGCGGTTGCTGGGTCGGTCTCGGGCTCGGGATCAGGCAGTTCGACGGTCACGGTCTCGAAGCAGGCAGGGCCGTGGACGTGCTCCTCGGTGGTCTCCTCCATGCCGCAAATCAGCTGGTCGGTCCTGCGCGTCTCGTAGCAGGCGTCCGTGTGGGTGTGGGCCGGCTCCTCCGGGATCGTGCAAGTGAGATTTCCGTCCTCGTCGTAGCAGGCGTCTGTGTGGGCGTGGCCGGCGGTCTCCGGCAGTGCGCAGGTGAGCACGCGCTCGGTAGCGTAGCAGTCGGCCGTGTGCGTATGGAAGGGCTTCTCGGGCAGGGAGCAGACCAGGTTGCCGTATGCGTCGTAGCAGTCCGCGTTGTGCGTATGGGCGCCGTTGCCCGC
>JAFUBJ010000290.1 GCA_017460265.1 Atopobiaceae bacterium
AAGGGAT
Organism: Atopobiaceae bacterium; assembly: GCA_017460265.1. Lineage (GTDB taxonomy): Bacteria > Actinomycetota > Coriobacteriia > Coriobacteriales > Atopobiaceae > UBA1367. The sequence goes on from JAFUBJ010000290.1 coordinate 8, forward strand.
GACGTCATTGAATTGGTTTGACCGCAATCTCGACCCCAAGCTCTTTAAGCTGTGCATCTATGCGAGCATCACCATGCTCGTTACCGTTGCGCTTATTCTTTTGATGTACAACTCGGGTCCCGCCCTCATCATGGGCTGGAACACGGTTGCCGCTATCATCGAGCCGTTTGTGTACGGCATGCTCATCTGCTACGTGCTCCTGCCGGTGGTTCGCGGGGTCACCGACCGCCTGGCCAGCTACGGCATCTTCAAGAACAACTTCGTGCGGCGGCTGCACATCGCGGTCTTCATCACCGTGCTCATGGTTGCCGTCATCGTCGCGGCCATCGCGGCCCTGCTTCTGCTCGTCATCACGCGCAGCGTCGAGGGCGTGAACCTGCAGACCATGCAGGAGCTCTTCAGCTCGGCCGAGGGCGACATCACCTACCTGTTCCGCAAGTTCCAGCAGATCGCCCAAGAGATCGGCATCGTGTCGGGGGAGTCTGGCTCCACCATCACCGGCACCATCGGCGAGCTGACCGACGTCTTCTCCACGGTGGTCTTCTCCATCATCTTTGGCGTGTACTTCCTGCTGGACGGCGCCCGCGTGTTCAACTACGCGCGCAGGGTCTTCATCGCCGTCTTCGGTGGCTGGCTCGGCCCCGACCTCACGCAGTTTCTGGAGGACGCGGACAACGCCTTCTCGGGATACCTGCGCGGGCAGTTTGTTGACGCCGTCCTGGTTGGCGTCACCACCGCGCTCGCCTTCACCATCATTGGGGTGCCCTACGGACCGATCATCGGCCTTCTGACCGGCATCGGAAACCTCATCCCGTACGAGGGCGGTCCCGTGGGCTACGTCACCACCGTGCTCGTCTGCCTTGCCGAGGGCGACTTCAGCAAGCTGCTTGCGGGCCTTGTCGCGCTGTCCATCATCATGTTCGTGGACGCCAACGTCATCAACCCGCGCCTGCTGTCCCACGCCGTCGAGGTCCACCCGCTGCTCGTGGTGGTCGCGCTCATTGCCGGCAGCGCCGTGGGCGGTCCCGCGGGCATGCTCATTGCCGTGCCGACGGCGGCCTTCCTCAAGGTCCAGCTCGACCGCTGGCTCACGACGAGGGAAGAGTACCTTGACCTGGGGGCGCACTTCCGCTCCGAGCCGCATGTGGGCACCGTCAACGCCGACTCCGTCCCGGAGGTTCCCGAGGACGACGCCTTGCCCGTAGAGATCTCAGAAGCGGGTTCCGACGTCGCGTTTGACCTCTCCTTTTCAGAGAATGAAGACTCGTTCATAGAAATGCCGCTTGACGAAACGACCGAATAGCGAGGAAAGGGGCTTCCCATGTTCAACGCAACGACCGCCGCACTGGCCTTTTTGTTGGGAATCGTGGGAGGTATCTTTGGAGGCACGCAAACCTTTGTGGCCACGGGCTTCGCGGGCCTGTTCATCTATGCGCTTCAGGCGGCTGGGGTCCAGTCTGCCTTCCTGACCGACACGCTGCTCAACACTGTCTTCCTGCCGGCGGTCATCTTCAACGCCGCGACCGTCTCGACGGCGCTTGCCGCCCGTCGCGGCTACGACATCGAGGGATGGGACGTCACCCACTCGCTGCTCTTCACGCACGACCCCATCGTCATGCTCGCCGCGGGCTTTGGCGGCCTGGCGGGATACCTGGTCTTTGCGGCTGCCGTTGCCCTGGGCGTGCCGGCCGACCAGGGATCGTGC
>JAFUBJ010000291.1 GCA_017460265.1 Atopobiaceae bacterium
CCATGGCATGGGCAAGGATGTCGGCCACCTCACGAGGCGCACTCTCCTGGCATCCAGAAGCCGTCTCTTCGCCAGCCGCACTCGCCGCGCCTTTCGGCACAAACCCATCAGCCAAGATGCTCTGCCCCGCAACACGACCGCCATAGATGGCGCCCAGAAGCGAGTTTCCGCCCAGGCGATTGGCGCCGTGATATTGGCTGCAGCACTCCCCTGCCGCGTACAGTCCATGCGTGCTCGTGCGGTGGCCCTCGTCCACATGGATTCCGCCCATGCTGTAATGAATGCCCGGCTCTACCGGAAGCAGCTGCCTTGCGGGATCAATGCCCAGATAGTGGATACACTCCTCGCGCAGGTCGCTCAGGCGGCGGCGCCACACGTGCCGGCTGAGCGCCCTCATGTCAAGGTAGACCTGGCCGTCGCACGATGGGTCGGCCAAAATGGAGGCCTCCTCGCGCGAGACGACGTCACGCGGCATGAGGTTTCCCAGTTCAGGAGAGCGCTCCTCCATGAAGTACCACGTCTTGCCGTCGCGTATGGTGCAGAGCCTGCCGCCCTCGCCGCGAGCCGCCTCAGAAACCAGCATGCGCTTGCCGGGAATGGCCACCGTGGTGGGATGGTACTGGACCATCTCGAGGTTTGACAGCTTGACGCCGCGGGAAAGGCAGAGCGCGGCGACGTGGCCCGTGTTGGTGGTGGTGCCCGTGGTGCGAGGACCAAAGATTCCCGAGAGCCCGCCCGTCGCAAGGATCACGGGTGCGGGCAGCGTCTGCAACGTCGAGGTGAAGGCATCTCGTACGACGACGCCTTGGCAGACGTCATCCGCCACAAGCACGTCTTCGACCTCGTGATGGCTCAGGCGCGTCACGGTACCCGCCGCCTCGTAGGCACGAACTGCGTCGATAAGGGCCGACACGAGCGCCTTGCCCGTGCTGCTCTTGGCATATGCCGTCCGCCGCTTCTTCTGGCCGCCAAAATAGCGCTGAACCATGTGCCCTCCCTCAACCTGGAAGGGCACGCCAAGACCAATCAGCTCGCGCACGATGCCGGGAGCCGCCTTCGTCATCCCCCATACGGCATTGGGATCGGACAGGCCGGCAGCGCTCTTCATGGTATCGGCAAAGTGCTGCTCAGGCGAGTCGTTCTCGCCCGCGAGGTCCAATGCGGCGTTGATGCCACCTTCGGCCATGACGGACTGCGCCCTCTCGGACGGCTGCGCAGAAACGAGCGTCACGCACACGCCCGCACGCGCAAGCGTGAGGGTGGCGGAAAGACCAGCCAGTCCCGAGCCAACCACCGTCACTTGCCCGACCGCCCCGCTCATAGCATGCTCCAACGCAGGTAGTACACCACAAAGGCAGCGACCATAAGAAGCAGGAGCCCCGCAAGCACAAGGATGACGTCGAGGGCGCGCTCTCCGGGCGCCGCAATGCCTAGCGAGATCAGCAGCGGCTCTGCGCTGACCAGCACATGCACGGCAATGGCAGCCACAAGGAGCACCGAAACCACAAGCTGGGGCGAGCCAAAGAACGACAGGCGCACCGGGCCGTCGTCAAAGCGTGCAAAGATGACCACATGGAGAGCGATGAGCACGGCAATGAGCAGCCCCGTTATGCGAACGGCCCAGAAGCGCTTGTTCCGGATAGGGTATGCCGCACCGGCCTGTTGCTGGGCCTTGAGCGTGTCCAGGGTGAGCACCACGCCAATGGCGGCGTGCACCACGCAAATGCCCACCAGCACCCAGGACACGACCTTCGAGAGCGGAGTCCCCACGCCCACCATCAGGAAGGAGTCCACGACGCCGTGCACAAGGAACAGTGCCAGCATCAGGGCGGAGAGCATGGCGTTGGCCTTCCTCAGGCCACTTCGTCCGCCGCTCATCGTGTCACCACCACGATGTTGGGAAGCAACGTCACGCTTTCGGCCCCTTGGGCTTCGGCGACCTCCTCGGACATCACAAGGACGTCAAAGCGGCCATGCTCGGCCTTGGAAAGCGCAAGGGCGGCCTGCTCGGTACGAAGCGACATCTGGTTTTCGGGCAGGCGGGACTGCAGACTGCCCGCCATGTCGATTCCCGCAAGGTCGCCCTCAAGCGCCACGCAGGAAATGTCCTCCCAGATGAGCGGCACGTCCTTGCCCTCAAAGAAGTCGACCCAGGTGTTCAGGACCTCATCGTCGGGATGAAGGTCACGGTTGATGAGGATGAGGAAGCGGCCCGAAGGAGCAGCCTGGATGGTTGTTGCCGAGCTCGTGAGGTCTACACCCGAGAGAAGCCCCACCACGTCCACATGGCGCATCACCGGCGCCACGAAAAACGCCAGGAGCAGCGCCACAATGGTCGCGCTATGTGCGAGCGCCTTACCCACAGGCTTCCTCCCCCAAAGGAATACCCATGACGAAGGCTATTTGGCAGCCTCGTCGAGGGCCAAGTTGGCGGCCTCTACAAACTCGCCGTGGCTGATGGTGGCGCCGCTGATGACATCCACGCCATCGGGATTCTGGACGGCAACCAGCTGCTTGCAATACTCGGCGTTGGCAGCAACCGCACGCTGCGCCTTGTTGTAGAAGTCCTGGTTGGCAATCTTACCACCAGACATGCCGTACGACTCGTCCTTGATCGTGCCGTCAGGCTCATAGGTCACAAACTCGGCCTCGGTAATCTTGCCGTCGGCAACGGTCACCGTGATGACACCATAGCCTGACCCGTTGCCCTCCTCTGTGTCTTCCCAGACCATGGACTGCGCGGTATAGGTCCCATCATGCAGCTCACCGCGGCCGCCTCCACCGCAACCCACAAGCGCAATTGTAAGCCCCAGTGCCGCCGCAGTGCAGATGCCAAGCTTCTTCATGTTCATTGCTCCTTTTACCTGCGGCTACCTGATGGCTCCGCTGCCCTTGCCAAAGCTGATGTCGCCGTTTTCGCTGGTGACCTTGCCGTACTCGAGCGTGATGACGCGCTGCGCCGTGGCACCCACCTCGGCGTCGTGCGTGACCACGACGAGCGTGGTGCCCTCGTTGTGAAGCTGGCGGAAGAGGTCCAGCACGATGCGCTCGTTCTGCTCGTCAAGATTTCCCGTGGGCTCGTCGGCCAAGATGATCTCGGGGTGGTTGATGAGTGCACGCGCCACGCATACGCGCTGCTGCTCGCCGCCAGAAAGCTGGCTGGGAAGGTGCTTTGCGCGGTCGGCCAGGCCCACGCGCTCCAGCGCCTCCATCGCCTCGGCCTCGTCGGGCAGGGAGTGGTAGTACTGGGCGACCATGACGTTTTCCACCGCCGTCAGATAGCTGATGAGGTGGAACTGCTGGAAGATGAGGCCGATCTTGTCGCGGCGAATCTCGGTCAGCTCCTTGCGGGAGAGCTTCGAGATGTCCTGGCCGTCAAGCAGGACCTCGCCTGAGGTGGGGTTGTCCATGCAGCCAATGATGTTCATGGCCGTGGACTTGCCCGAGCCGGAGGGGCCCATGATGGCAACCCACTCGCCCTGGTCGATGGTTATGTTCACATGGTCAAGTGCGTGAAGGTCTCCGTAGATCTTGGAGACATCCTTCAGTTCGAGCAGGCTCATGGCTACTCCCCCTTAAGCACGAGGGCAGGATCGACCTTCGTGGCGTTGCGGACAGGGACGATGCAGGCGAGGCCCGTCACCACGAGCGACGCCAAGATGGTCAACGGCACCAATGCGGGCCGGAAGGTGATGGAGCTGTTGAAGACGTTGGTGCTCACGAGCTGCGCGAAGGCAAAGCCAAGGCCCGAACCCAGAAGGCCGCCGATGGCTCCCTGCAGAAGGCCTTCGCCCATGAACTCAAGCATGATGGACCGGTCTGAGGCACCCAGCGCCTTGCGCAGGCCAATCTCCTTGCGGCGCTCGGTTACGACCGCCGTCATAGTGGTCGCAACGCAGATCATGGTGAGCGCAAGCACCACGATCGTCACCAGAAGCACCAGTGACTGCAGCTTGTCCAAGACCGTGGTCTCCGACGTGGTAAGGCGCTTGACCAGCTGAGGCTTGATGGAAGGAACCTGTTCGAC
>JAFUBJ010000026.1 GCA_017460265.1 Atopobiaceae bacterium
CATGAGGTACGGGCAGGCCATGTTGCAGTTGAACGCCACAAACGAAAGCAGGTACATCTTCTTTGACTGGTACTTCCCCGCCATGATGATCAGCTCTGCTGCCAGCGCAAACGCAATCGCAAGCACCAGGGCGATGAGGCCTGCGCTCGCGCATGAAACAAGGGCAAACAGCACGCCCAGAATGAGCGCGGGACCAAACTTGCGAACCTTGAGCACGCACATCTCGTAGATGGTGCCGCAGACGGTACCCACAAAGAGCGGTGCCGCAAGATAGAGGATGGGCGACACCATGGATGCCCCCATCACGATGATGAGCATGACCACCAGATAGATTGCGCCAAAGGCACCTGCATAGATGAGGTCCCTCGTGCGCATCTTCTTTGCCGACGCCGCCGTTCCTGCCTCCTGCGTGATCTCTTTCCTTGCCATGACAGTTCCTTTCTCTCTTGTCGATACCTCTCGACTTGATACGTAACAGTTGTTGGATTTCGTTATGTTCAAAAAGAAAGCCCGGTCATCCCGAGCTTCCGAAATCCGTATGAAGTAGAGCTGCGAGCCCTGCTCGCGTAAACGTTTGCAATCGTCCCGTTATCTGTAGGGCCTGCTCTTTGCTGTAGTCACCAAACAGCATGCTGCAGTACTGCGCAAACTTCATCTGCACGAGGGTCTTTGTGACCTCGTGGTCCACCGGAACGCACGCGTAGGCTTCAAAGAAGGCTTGATAGCTGTCCTCAAACTTGTGAATGAGCCGCTCTTTGAAGCCTTCGTAGCGCGTGCCTTCAGAGCAGTCAAACAGCAGGCGAAACAGGTCACGGTGGTCCATGAGGTATTCCATGATGGCCACTTCGTTGTCATTCGCCTGCTGGACCTTTGCCGTCAGACGGGCAAGCATGCCGTCATAAAGATCCAGGTAATCGCCCAGATCCGCCTCGACGATGCTGGCAAAGAGGGCTTCCTTGTTCTTGAAGTGCACATAGAAGGCACCCGTGGTCACGTTGGCACGTTTGCAGATAGCACGCAGCGAGGCATCCCTAAAGCCATGCTCAAGGAACTCCTGCCTGCCGCTCCTTACGAGCGCGGCGCGTGTATCAAAGTCTTTGCCACTCATTATCCCGTGTGATTGCCTTCTGTAGAAGTTAGCTAAAGCTAACATAGGATAACAGCCGTTACGGAATTGGTCAACCAAGGGTTCGGCTTGCCCTTCGCGGCAATAGCGCGTAGCAAGAATGCAGAATTGACCGTAAGGGGATACTCCCTGACCAAAATAAAGAATCAGGAGACCGATTGGCGCCAGGATGGGACCAGCTGGTGCCTCGCTCGGGGTCCCACAAGGGCGCCGTGCACGTTAATTTGGCTGTTTTCCGCCTTTTCGAGAGGCTTTGGACAAAAAATGCCAGCTGATGCATCTAATTGCATTATTGATGTATATGCCCCGACGCATTTACCTGCGGGTTTTTCCCAGGCACTGCGGCAGGAAGGTGCACTATTGTGCGCCCGGAGTTACAGGTACCCGACGCCGGGATGTCCGAAATGGAAAAGGCCAGTTAGGAGGCCTGGTGATTATATATCAATAAATTAATCTTTTGCATCAGCTGGCATTTTTTGTCCGAGGCTACCCTGGAAGGCGAAATTCAGCCAAAATAACGTGCATCCACGGCAGCGAGCTGGAAGCAAAATGGTGCGCCCGCTACTGGAGGTCGACCACGCGGCACTCTGGTCCCATCCATAGGAGCAGGGAATACTCCCTTTACAGTAAGCCACACATGCTGTCAACGGTTGTCTACCAAAGGATTATGCAGAATATGACGCGTGCGGTCTTTTTTCCTTGGCCGCCTCTTGTCACGCTTCTATGGAAGCCATATCTGACATTTCATTAGAGATGCTTATCTTTACGCTCGTAAACACGAATGGATCTCCGAGTTAGTGCCAGTTAATC
>JAFUBJ010000292.1 GCA_017460265.1 Atopobiaceae bacterium
CTCTCTTTCTTGGTCAAAGACGTACATTGCGCATACTTTTCTGACTTTGACCAATTTCTTTAGAAAACTGCTTGACTTTGTCTGTTTCACTCAGTAATTTGGTCTTAGTTAGTCAATGTCAAACAAAGTTGTTCATCTGGAAAGGAGTCCGCAGTAATGAAGATCACCGACTTGCTCAAGCCTGAGGGCATCAAGATAGGCGCCTCGGCAAAGTCCCAGATGGAGGCCATCGACCAACTCGTGGCGCTCCAAGACGCGAGCGACAACATCAATGATGCTGCCGCCTACAAGGAGGGCATCCTCGCCCGCGAGGCTGAGTTCTCCACCGCGGTGGGTGACGGCATCGCCATCCCGCACGCCAAGGTGGCTGCGGTCAAGAGGCCCGGCCTGGCCGCCATGACCGTGCCGGGCGGCGTCGAGTGGAACGCGCCCGACGACCAGCCGGCGGACCTCATGTTCATGATCGCCGCCCCCGAGGGCGAGGCCAACACGCACCTCGAGATGCTCGCAAAGCTCTCCGCGCTGCTCATGCACTCTGACTTTGCCAACGCCCTGCGCCGCGCATACGACGCCGATGAGTTCCTGCAGATCATCGACGAGGCTGAGGCCGCTCGCGACCTGGAAACCGCGCAGAAGCAGGTGGCCGAGGTGGAGGCACGCGCCGCGAGCGACGACGGCTGGCCCAAGATCCTGGCCATCACCGCCTGCCCGACCGGCATCGCGCACACCTACATGGCCGCAGAGAACCTGGAACAGAAGGCTGCCGAGATGGGCATCAAGCTCAAGGCCGAGACCCAAGGCTCGGCAGGCGCCAAGAACGTCCTGACCGCCGAGGAGATCGCCCACTGCGAGGGCATCATCATCGCCGCCGACAAGAACGTCGACCGCGCCCGCTTCGCCGGCAAGCAGGTCTACAGCACAAGCGTGTCCGCTGGCATCAACGACCCCGAGCGCCTCATCAACATCATCCTCAACCACGAGGCCATCGTGCAGGAGGGAACAGCTCCCACAACAGGGGTAGCCACATCAGAAGGCGAGACGATCGGCTCCCAGATCTACACGCACCTCATGAACGGCGTCTCCCACATGCTGCCCTTCGTCATCGGCGGCGGCATCCTCACCGCCCTGGCCTTCTTGGTGGATGGTGCAGGCATGGGCACCTCAGCCTATGGCTCGTCCACGGCCCTTGCCGCCTTCTTCAAGAAGATCGGCGAGGAGGGCTTCGGCATGATGCTGCCCATCCTCGCGGGCTACATCGCCATGTCCATCGCGGACCGCCCGGGCCTTGCCCCCGGCGTCGTCGGTGGCCTCATGGCCAAGAGCGGCATCAACCTGGCCTTCCTGGCCACCGCGCCTAACTTCGACTCAAGTGTCTGCGTCTCTGGTGGCTTCCTCGCGGCGCTCGCGGCTGGCTTCATCGGCGGCTACCTCACCCTCTACATCGAGAAGCTCTGTGACCACCTGCCCGATGCGCTTGAGGGCATCAAGCCCATCCTGCTCTATCCGGTGCTGGGCGTGCTGGCCACTGGTGGTGCCATGTACGTGCTCAACCCCGCCTTTGGTGCCGTCAACACGGCCATGAACAGCTGGCTCGGCAGCATGCAGGGTGCCAACATCGTCCTGCTCGGCGCCATCGTGGCCGGCATGCAGTCCACCGACTTCGGAGGTCCCATCAACAAGGCCTCCTACGTCTTCTCCACCGGCCTGCTCGCCGATGCCGCACTCGGCTCGCAGGGCCAGATGGTCATGGCCGCCTGCATGGCCGGCGGCATGGTCCCGCCCATCCTGATCGCCCTCTCCACCACCCACTTCAAGAACCGCTGGAGCAAGGCCGACCGCGATGCCGGCTTGGTCAACTACCTCATGGGCCTGTCCTTCATCTCCGAGGGCGCCATCCCCTTCGCGGCCTCCGACCCCGGCCACGTGATCCCCAGCTGCATCGTGGGATCGGCCATCGCCGGCGCGCTCTCGGCCTTCTTCGGCTGCTACAGCCCCGCCCCGCACGGCGGTGCCTGGGTCATCGCCGTCATCGGCAACCCCGTGCTGTGGCTGGCCTCAATCCTCATCGGCTCCGCGGTGGGTGCGGTCATTCTCTCCCTGTGGAAGAAGCCCATCGAGTAGCCCCCTTCCTGCCGTCCGGGGCGTCCTGCAGCGCCCCGGACACTTCCTCATCCCACCTGTAATCGTTTGTGCATCTTCGCAAAGGAGCGTCACCATGTCAGACCAGACCACTGCCACCACCGCACCGCAGCTCAATTGGGGCGTCATCGGCTGCGGCTTCATCGCCAACGAGATGGCCCAGACGCTTGCCCTCAAGGGCCGTGCGTTCTCGGGCGTTGCTAGCCGCACTCTAGAGGAGGCCGCCGCCTTCGCCGAGAGGCACGGCGTCGCCAAGGCCTACGCAAGCGTCGACGACATGCTCGCGGACCCCAATATCGACGCCGTCTATGTCGCCACCCCGCACAACACCCACATCACCTACCTGCGCAGTGCACTTGCGGCCGGCAAGCATGTGGTGAGCGAGAAGGCCATCACGCTCAACACCGCCGAGCTGTCTGAGGCCAACCGCATCGCCCGCGAGCACGGCGTGGTGCTCATGGACGCCAACACCATCCTGCATATGCCGCTCTTCAAGGAGCTGGTGCGCCGCGTACAGGCTGGCGACTTTGGCCCCGTCAACCTGATCCAGGAGAACTTCGGCAGCTACAAGGAGTTTGATGAGCGCAACCGCTTCTTCAACATCAACTTGGCAGGTGGCTCCATGCTCGACATAGGCGTCTATGCCCTCACGCTCATGCGCCTCTTCATGGAGAGCGCGCCCAACGAGCACCTATCGATGATGAACCCCGCCCCCACCGGCGTCGACCTCACCAGCGGCCTATTGCTACGCAACGCCGAGGGACAGATGGGCGTCATCTCTCTCAGCAGCCACTCCAAGCAGCCCAAGCGCGCCGTAATCAGTGCCGACAAGGCCTACATCGAGGTCATGGAGTACCCGCGCGCCGACGAGGCCACCATCGTGTGGACCGAGACAGGCAAGACGGAGACGGTGCTCGCCGGCGAGCGTCGCCTGGCTTTGTGCTATGTGCTGGAGGACCTCGAGGCCGCCGTGGCCGGCGACGAGGACGTGCTCGGCCTCATGCAGGTCACCGTGGACGTCATGCGCCTGATGACCACCTTCCGCTACGACTGGAACCTCTACTACCCCGAGGAGCAGTAGGCACGGCAGAGCCTGCCGCCACACCCAAGACCACCCCTTCATGACCGCAAGGAGCATCACATGTCAGACCAGACCATCACCATCGGCACCGCGCCGCAACTGCGCTGGGGCGTGCTGGGCTGCGGCCTCATCGCCAACGAGATGGCGCAGGCGCTTGAATTGCAGGGCCGTACCATCGACGCCGTGGCCAACCGAACCTATGACAAGGCCATCGCCTACGCCAAGCGATACGGCATCCCTAAGGTCTACCGCACAGATGAGGAGCTATTTGCCGACCCCGACATCGACGCTGTCTATATAACGACGCCGCACAACACCCACATCGGCTACCTGCGCCGCGCACTCGCCGCCGGCAAGCACGTGATGTGCGAGAAGGCCATCACGCTCAACACCGCCGAGCTTGCCGAGGCCAACCAATTGGCCGCCGAGCACGGGGTGGTGCTCATGGACGCCTGCACCATCCTCCACATGCCCCTCTTCAAGGAGCTCCTGCGACGCATGCGGGCGGGAGACTTTGGCATCGTCAACCTGATCCAGGAGAACTTCGGTAGCTACAAGGTCTACGACGAGCGCAACCGCTTCTTCAACCCGCGCCTAGCCGGTGGCGCCATGCTTGACATCGGCGTCTACTCCCTCACGCTCATGCACCTCTTCATGCAGAGCGCCCCGACTGAGCACCTCTCCCTGATGAACCCCGCCCCCACCGGTGTGGACATGACCAGCGGCCTCTTGCTGCGAAACGCGCAAGGCCAGATGGGCGTGATCTCGCTATCTCTGCACTCCAAGCAGCCCAAGCGTGCCGTAATCAGCGCCGACAAGGCCTACATCGAGATCATGGAGTACCCGCGCGCCGACGAGGCCACCATCGTGTGGACCGAGACGGGTGAGGCGCAGACCGTGCGCGCCGGCGAGCGGCGCCTGGCCCTGTGCTACGTGTTGGCAGACCTCGAGGCTGCCGTTGCAGGTGATGCCGAAGCCCTCGCGCAGATGCAGACCACAGTGGACGTGATGCGTATGATGACCACCTTCCGTTACGACTGGGGCTTCTACTACCCCGAAGAGCAGTAGAAATGCTACGAGGGGCGGGAAGGGCACTTTGCCTGTGCCCCTCGCCCCTCATGTTGCAACGGAACCCCGTTTGAGTGGCTGATACGCCTGTTGTCGACGGCCAAGAAACGCGGAGCAGGCGAGACATTAGCATAAGATGCACTATCTCATGAGAGGAGTTCCGATGAGCACCCTTGGCCAGAGTTTTCGCGCACATGTTCTTGCCACGTCCATCCCCGGCTGCACCATCAAGCAGCTTGACGACGAGCACATCTCCCTCACGACCGAGCACGCCACGGGCGCGGTCAACTTCTACGACTTTGGCGAGGGCATGCCCGAGATTGTGGAGCTCTCCATCGTGGACCCCGACTGTCCCGACGAGCCGAAGTTTTTCCTGCACTTCGAACTGGACGACGAGGCCCGCGCCGAGGAGCTCTTCGCCGAGATGGTCGGCGAGCTGCAGCAACGGGATCGCTTTGACACCACGCGCGTGCTGCTGTGCTGCACGGCAGGACTCACTACCACGATGTTTGCCAACAAGCTCCAAGAGGCCGCCAAGACCCTCTCGCTCGACTACTCATTCGAGGCGGTTCCCCTCGAGCAGGCCAAGGCGGAAGGCGGCAGCTACGATGCCATTCTGCTGGCACCACAGGTGGGCTACCAGCGCAAGGCGGTGGCCGACACATGGCCCGACGTGGCAGTCGTGCAGATTCCCACCAAGATCTTTGCCTCCTACGACGCGGGCGCCTGCCTCAAGATGGTCATGCACATGCTGTCGGACAACACTGTCTTTCCTCGCGACGACGAAGACAACCTGCGCGTGGTCCGAGACCTGCGCAACGACAAGTGCATCATGGTCATCACCTGCGTGAGTCGGCCCAAGAACGGCTGGACCGGCTGGCGCATCTACCGACACGGCGAGATTGTGGCCCATGGCTGGGTGACCAAGACCCACCCCGACTGGCGCGACATCGAGGACCTCATTGCCACCATCCCCATGCAGGGCTATCAGGTGAGCGACCTCGACGCCATCGGCATCGCCGTGCCAGGCGTGGTCAACCGCGGATCGATTGCCTTTAGCGGCCACGACGGCTATGGCGACTATGAGCTGGGCCGCATCCTCTCAGAGAAGTACGGTGTCAAAGTCTTTGTGGACAACAACGCCAACGCGGCTGCCGTGGGCTGCTACATGAGCCAAGACGAGTATGACACCGTCGTGCTGCACACCCAACAGACGGGCTACCCCGTGGGCGGACAAGGCGTGGTGGTGGACGGACACCTAGCCAAGGGGCGGAGCAACTTTGCCGGTGAGCTTGACCCGCTCTGTACCGCGCTCTTTGGCAAAGAGCGCGCGCACGATCCCGAACGCGCCTGGACCCCCGAAGGCATGCGCGACATCGTGAGCCGTCAGCTTGCCGCAAGCATCTCAATCGTAGCCCCCGATGCCATCTACGTGGCGGTCGACCTGATCTACGACATGGATACCCTGCGCGACGACATCGCCCGCTTCTTCGGCAGGCGGGCAGGGTTTATCCCCGACCTCGTGAAGGTGGCCGACTACCGCGAGCTCATCATGCTGGGCGAGCTGGCCCTTTGCCTGCAGAAGCTGCACAACCCGCGTCCGCACCGCAAGCACTAGCAAGGACGCATCCGTCCCGAAGCGTGCTCACACACCGACACGTGCCCTAGACGAAGGGGCAGCCACCGATACCTCCGGTGGCTGCCCCTCCTTCTAGTGTTTGCTATCGACAGTCGTTAGCGCCATATGTGGGCAACGCCTTCCCACGGATGCAGCACGCCCCCTGCCAACGGGTCGTCGTAGTTGCCTATCAGGACCTCCGCCCCCTCGACCGCCAGCGCCGGCTGCTCCTCGCCCGAGAAGTTGCACTGCACCACGATGCGCTCGTCACCCAGCGTACGCTCGTAGGCGATGACCTTATCACTCGAGCTGTCCAAGAAGTGCACATCGCCCTCCTGGATAGTGGCACTCTCCTTGCGCAGCGCGATGAGCTGCTTGAAGAACGCGCGCACAGAGTGCGGGTCGGCCATCTCGGTCGCCGCATTGATGTGCGGATAGTTGCCCACCAGAGCCAGCCAGGGCTCGCCGGTGGTAAAGCCGCCGTTGGCGCTCATGTCCCAGGCCATGGGCGTGCGGCCGTCATCGCGCGAGCGGGCATGCACGATGGCAAAGGCCTCCTCGGGCGTGTGTCCGCGCTCCTGCAGGATGCGGTAGTAGTTGAGCGACTCCACGTCGCGGTACTGGTCGATACTCGTGAAGTCGGTGATGGTCTGGCCCAGTTCCTCGCCCTGGTAGATGTAGGGCGTGCCTCGCATAAGGTGGGTGCACAGCGGAAGCATCGTGCTCGACTCGTACCAGTAGTGCTCGGTGTCGCCAAAGCGCGAGTTGGGACGCGGCTGGTCATGGTTGGACCAGAAGAGCGAGTTCCAACCACCGCCCGCCGTAATCTGCTCCTGCCAAGTGCGGAAGAGCTCGCGCAGGGCCGTGATGTCGGCCGGCATGAGCTCCCACTTCTCGCCGCCCGGATAGTCGACCTTGAGGTGGTGGAAGTTGAAGACCATGGCCATCTCGTGGCTCTCAGGATTGGTGTAGCGGATGCAGCTTTCGAGCGAGGTGGCGCTCATCTCGCCTACTGTGACCAAGCCGTCGATGCCGCCACGCTGTACGAGGTCTTGCAGGTACTCGTGGATGTGTGGCCCGTCCGAGTAGAAGTGCTTGCCATCCGTCTCGTCGGAAGGCCAACCAGCTGGCTTGGAGACGAGGTTGACGACGTCAAAGCGGAAGGCCGAGACGCCCTTGTCCTGCCAGAAGCGCAGCACGTTGGCCAGCTCCTGCCGCACCACGGGATTGTCCCAATCGAGGTCGGCCTGGCTCTTGTCATACAGGTGCAGGTACCACTTGTTGAGGCTCGGCGCGTGGGCCCAGGCGTTGCCGCCAAACTTGCTCTCCCAGTTGGTGGGAGGCTCGCCAGGATTCTCGGCGGTGGCACCAGGCGCCGCATCTACAAACTTGTAGTACGCCAGATACGTGGGGTCGCCCGCGAGGGCTCGCTTGAACCAGACGTGCTCGGTGGAGGTGTGGTTGAACACCATGTCGAGCATCAGGCCGATGCCACGGGCCTTGGCCTCGCGCTGCAAATTTGTGTCAACCTATTTCTCAATGGGTTTTGCGAGTGGTTTCGGCGCTGGCGACGAATGCGCATGCTGACGCGCAGCCCCTGTATAATCGGAGCTGCAGCGGACGGCCAGGCATGGGTGGAATCAGGCTAGCCGATCCGACTTTCGAAGCGTTGCCCGTCGCGCAACATCGCGTACGCCACGTTGATGCGGCGACGGGCAAGCGCTATGACTGCGGAGTAGTGGCACCTCCCCTCGGCCCTCTTGCGGTCGTAGTACGCCCTCGACTCCTCGCAGAAGTCGATCGATCTCGCGGCGGAGAGCACCCAGGCCCTCTTGAGCCTCTTGTTGCCGGCCCTGGGCTTCGTCACGGAGTTGAGGGAGCGACCCGACTGTCTCACGCGCGGCGCGAGCCCCGCGTAGGAGGCGAGCTTGGCGGCGCTCGAGAACCTCGAGATGTCCCCGACCTCGGCGATGAACGTGGCCGCCGTGACCCTCCCGAGCCCGGGCATGGAGAGGAGGACCCGCGCGTCGGGCATGGACGCGAGCAGCTCGTCGACGCGCCGGCCGACCCTCTCGCGAGCGTCCAGGGCGGACCTGAGCGAGGCGGCCTCGATCTTGATCAGCTCGTCGTAGAAGGCCGAGGACACGATCTCCACGCTCTGCGAGGCGATGGCCGAGAAGACCTCCTCCACGAACAGGAGGCCTCTGTGCCCGAACCCGCGCTGGGCACCGACCCATCTCCTGACCCTGCCCTTGCCGGCCGAGGCGAGCCCGTTCGCGCCCCCGTACCGTGCGAGCAGCGCCAAGGGGAGCCTGCGCTTGACCCTCTGGCCCGCGAACACGCCGTTCAGGGCGGGGCACGTCGCGAGCAGGAGCCCGTGTATCCTCGCGGCGGCGCGCCTCGCGTCGTCGGTGAGCTCTCGGTCGTAGGACATGAGCGCGGCGAGCTCCTCCGCGTCCCCGCGCCGCGCCGACACCCCGTGCACGAGCGAGGGGATGCGGAGCGCGAGGTCCGCTATCACGAACGAGTCGCGCCTGTCGGTCTTCGCCTCGCCTCCGTAGAGGTCGATGCCTTTGGCCATCGCCTTGGGCGTGATGAACCCGACGTCCAGGCCCATCTCCCGTGCCACCGCGAAGAGCAGGGACGAGAGGTCGCCAGGCTGGTCCACGACCGCAATCGCGTCGGTGCCAGCGTACGGTTCGAGTGCCGACCGGATCTCGGACTCGTCCTGTCCCACGGGCTTGCTGACGGTCACCTCCCCGGTATGGGCGTCGATGGCCGTCATGTGGTGGGAGTACCTTCCGACGTCGAATCCCACAACGACGCCGTGAGCAGCTTCCATGGCTGCCCCCTTTCTCGAATGGGAGGCGGGGAACGTCGCTGGCGCCCTCTCGGCAGGACATTATGGGACGGGCTCGAAGCCCAGATCATCAACCTATCAGCCATCCGGGGGCCAACGGATTCGGTGGCACGACACAAAATGAAACATGGTCGTTAGTCCGGCGCGGCCATGCCGAATCCGTTGACGTCCTGCACCACGGCAGCTCCCGGTTTCCGAAGCCGTGGTGAGGCCATCATAGGGAGTTGCTATAAATAATGTCCACCCCCACCTGTAACCTAACAGCTGAGCCAGTCCCATAGGCGCTTTCAGCCTCGCGCCTGGGCCTGCCGAGTGTCGCTTGCCGCGCCGTCGGCGAGGGGATGGTCGAGCA
>JAFUBJ010000293.1 GCA_017460265.1 Atopobiaceae bacterium
CCAGCACAGCCATCTCGCGCGAGGCTGTCACGTCCACGAGTCCGCTCAGCGCGCCAACTGAGCGCGCCGGATGCGTCCGAGGCGCCTTACAGTTACGCAGGTAAATAGGACACTCTGTTACTCCCACGCAATCAGGGACACGTGGCCGGTGTGGCTTGAGGCGGCTCGAAATGCTCCGTCGTAGCCCCTGCCTCCACCGTAGTTCTGGCTATCATCCCTGCGGACGTCAAAGCGACGTCACGGACACCGTTTTCGCACCCGTGGCGTCGCCTCACTCGTAGTCGGGCGACGTCATGACGTCACCCGACTGTGTTTCCGCTGATAGGCATGATAGTCCTAGGACACCAGCAAGCCATCCTCGTCGTATTGGAGGTCAGGGTCCCAAGCGACCCCCACCGCAGCCGCCGCAGACGAAGGAATGGGGCGGCAGCCCGAACCCGAAATGGCAAACAGCGCCCCGGGCCTCCGCGCTCACGGGCAGAGCGTCTGGATCGGCACGACATGCACGCCATCTTGGCGCGTATAAGCATAGGTGCCGAGCCCCTCGACCACAGCCAGAAACGAGGGCGGCCTCCCGCCCGCCGCAACGACCTTATCGCGCACACGCTGAAGGTTCGCAGCGGCCTTGTCTACCTGGTTGTGGCCAAGCTTTATCTCCAAGCCTCCCCAAGCGCCATCCGACGCCTCAATGACAGCGTCAATCTCTAGGTCATCGCGGTCGCGGTAGTAGTACAGCCTGCCGCCAATTGCCTGCGCGTACACGAGCAGGTCGCGCGTGCACATGCCCTCGAACAGGAAGCCGAACGTCTCGAAGTCTCCCAGCAGCATGTCGGAAGTCACCCCCAATACGGCGGCCACGAGAGAGGGGTCCGTGTAGTGGTACTTAGGCTTCTTGTTTATGCGCAGCGGCGAGCGGACGTTGGGGCTCCACGGGCCGATCTTCTCGAGAATGAAGGTGCGCTCGAGGACGTCCATGTAGTCGTCGACCGTCTCGTCCGCCAGGGGTGTGGCCCCGTCTTCCGCCGTCATGTCTCTGATGAGCGTCTTGGGGGTCGCCGCCTGCTCGGCATTGCGGGCGAGCGAGCGCATGAGGCGCGCCATCTTGCCCTTGTCGCGCCGTCGATCGTCGACCTTGTGCATGTCCTCTTCGATGAATGACTCGATGTAGCTCATCGGCAGGGCTCGGGCGCTCTCGGGCGAGACGCCGATCGCCGCTGGCCATCCGCCGCGCACAACCATGAGCGCGACGTCATCCGGCGTGGCACCACGGGATACCCCCTCGACCTGACTATCCCCTTCGAACAGGGCTTTGAGCGAGACCTCGCACGTCGACTCGCCCGATTCGGACAGCGTCATCGTCCTCATGTCGATGCGCTTGATGCGTCCGACGCCGCTGTGACTCGGCCTGTGCTTGCGCGGGGTCGACGAGCCCGTGAGGATGAACTTGCGTCCCTTGCCGGTCTGGTCGATTGCCGAGCGAGCCATGTCCCAGAGCAGCGGCAGCTCCTGCCACTCGTCGATGAGGTGGGGAGACTCCCCGCGCAGGGCGAGCGACGGTGCGGCGGCGAACACGCCGAGCGGGGAGGGGTTCTGCTCGGTGGGCATGAGCGTCGCCTCGCTGTTGGCGTGGTTGCGACCGCTCCACGTCTTGCCGCAGTACTTCGGTCCGCGGATGAGCGCGCCACCGAACACGGACAGGGCTTCGTCTATCGACTTGTCCACGCATCGTAGTCTGTATGACGGATTTGCTAGCGACCCATAGCCCATCTGACAATGTCCCTTCTGTTGGGCTCTCCGTTTTGCGACTATTATACTCTACGTTTTGCGGATACTTTACTCTGCGTTATGCGGATAGATTATTCTACGTTTTGCTGCCGTCCAACTCTACGGAAGCCGTCATTTGACGAGAACGCGAAGGGGCTGGAAATACAGCTGCTCGCGTTTGGCTAACAGGCGCACGAGTCCCCAAGACGCACCAAAAAGGCGCCCCGGAACCACGTCCGGAGCGCCTGGAGAATCGCACAATTATGTAGCGCCTTACTCCCACTTAATCAGGGTGGAGTGGCTGTGGTGGCTCACGGTAGCTCGGAGCGCCTTCTCGCGCCCACGCTGTCCATCGTAGTTTTGACTATCCTCCCTGCGTACGTCAAGGCGACGTCACGGGCACCGTCTTTGCGCCCGTGACGTCGCCTCACTTCGAGTCGGGTGACGTCATGACGTCAGCCGACCGCATTTGCGCTGGCAAACATGGGCATTAAGAATCTAGAACACCAGCATGCCGTCCTCGTCATACCTGAAGTCCGGGTCCCACGCGACCTCCCAGTAATAGCCGTCCGGGTCTGCGAAGTACGCGTGATACCCGCCCCAGAACACCTCCTAGGGCTCCTTCACGATGGCGCCGCCCACAGCACGGACGAGCTCGACGACGTCGTCGACCTCTTCCCTGCGCTCGACGTTGTACGTCAGCGTGATGCCGCCGAAGCCACCGCCGATGGCGGGAGGGTCATCAGGGCATATGTCCTCCGCCAGCAGATCCAGCGGGTAGAGCTCGAACTTGGTCCCCGGCGTGTCGAAGAAGCAGACGCGGAGGCTGTCCTCGACGCAATCCGTCTTGAACCCAAGCCCGTCGCGGTAGAAGGCAACCGACCTCGCCATGTCCCTCACACCCAAGCAGATACACGTAATCTTGTTCATCGTCCGTCCTCCGTCCCGCTCGCGAAGGCCCTCCTGACCCGCTCGTCCGAGGGCGTCCCGTAGAACACGGCGAACACGTCCACCGCCAGGCTCGCCTCGTCCACCCGGTAGAAGACAGAGTATTTGCGAACGTTCATGCGGCGCACCCCCGCCGAGAGCAGCGGCTCGGCGTCAACCGCATGGAACCTGTTGGGCAGGTTCGCGAGGCCCATGACCGCTTCCTCGAGCTCCTCAAGCAGCCTGGCGGCCGCCTGCGGCATGCCGAGGTCGTCGCGCACGTAACTGACGGCGTCCGAGATCTGTGCCATGGCAGAGGGCGTAAGGCGCACCTCGTACCTACGCACCAGTGAGCTCATCCCTCATGCGGGCGAAGGCTGCGGATGCCTCCACTCCCCTGCCCTCGTCCGCCTCCCTGAGGCCGCGCGACAAAGCCTCGAGGAGCTGCTCGTCGGTCAGCGTTCCCACGTCGATGGAGCTGGGGGCTTCCGGGAGGGTCACCTTGAACGGTATGCCGCCCGTGAGCGAGACCTGTCGGAGGAACATGTCGACGGCGGTGGACATGGAGAGGCCGAGCTGCGACAGGACGGACTCGGCCGACTGCTTCACCGCGGGGTCGACCCGCAGGTTGAGCGTTGCTGACTTCTGCATGATTATCACCTCAGACGAAAGGATAACGCAGATGCATATACTTCTGCAATACAATGTTTGCCTCTTCCATGAGGAGAGACATCTTCGACATGCCACGCTGGAGGAGCGTCCGCCGTGTTCCTATGGAAGAATAGTCCCTGCGAGTCAAGGGGACAGGACCCCTTGACTCGGGGCTCTCCGGCTCGCTCATGTTCACCGGCTGCACCAGGCTCGTCGGCGGGACGGACGGCTTCGTGCCGTCCCAGACCAGCGGCGCGAGCGTGTGCAAGCTGGGTGCGGGCGGGGTGCTGACCGACTCGGGCAACGGCGCCCGCACGTGGTTCTGGGCGCACTTCTACGAGGACGGCGAGGGCGTGCTCACGGCGACGGCGACGCCTGACTCCCCGCGCACGTTGCGTGCCACCGGAGGGATCTGCGCCATCGGCAAGTACGTGGGCCTGGGATTCACGCCCTGGGACGACGTCACCGGATCGACGCACCTCCAGTACCTGACGAGCGCGACCTTCGCCTCGGACATGGCCACGTTCTCGTATTTGAACCTGAACTACCTGTTCTACTCGTGCACGAACCTGGCAAGCATCTCCGGCCTGGGCAACCTCTCAGGCGTACGCTCCATGCGCTACACGTTCTCTTCCTGCTCCTTCGCCACGATCGACTTCCGCGGCTTCGACCCCTCGACGCTCACGGACCTGTTCTACACGTTCTCGGGATGCAGAAACATGACGACGATCTACGCGGACAGCACGTGGGCGCTGCCTTCGAGCGGCCTGACGGGGTCGCAGTGCTTCTACTCGTGCTCGACGTCTCTCGTCGGCGGCAACGGCGCGGTGTGGGCCAGCAGCAAGACGGCGTACACGTACTTCCGCATCGACCGGGCCGGGCAGGCGGGGTACTTGACCGCTGCCTAGGCGTGCGGGGCCTGCCCCTCGAGGAAGGTCAGCGTCCGCTCGAATGCGTCCCGCGCGACTTCGTCCACGCGCTCGGAGGCCACGAAGCAGTGCGGCATCTCCAGGCCACGTTCGGCCAGCGGATCGACAATCTCGTGCGCGACACCCACCTCAGTCAGGGTCACATCCATGTGCCGCATGTCGTTCACGTACTCGCTGCCCAGCAGAACCGCCGGTGGATATGCGGGTGTTACCCACTGGGTTGCGTCGTAGAGGTGCACCTCGTCCTCGTTGAGGAAGATCGTGCCGCGCACGTAGTTGCCGACGAGGACCTTGGTGCCCAGCGAGAACTCGTCGTAGACGAGCGGCGCGTCGTCGCTGACGAGGGCACGCACCTGGCCCGGCGCCAGCGCGGGCTCGATTCCGAGCGCGGCAGCGTACTCAGGGTTGGAAATGACGGCGCCCAGCTGGCTCGTGATGATGGCACCAGCCGATGACCCCATGATGGTGACATCCCCCATGTCGAGGCCATACTCCTCCGCGTGCGTGGAGCACCACGCGAGCGCCTGATTTGCTTGGATGACGGGCACGGGGAAACGGCAGTCGGGCACCAGGCCGTAGTCCACGTTCACGAGGTTGTACCCAGCCGCGCAGAGGTCGTCGAGCAGCGACGTGACATCGCTCGACGCCAGCGGGTCGCCCATGGTCTTGCTGCCCCCAAAGAAGCCGCCACCGTGGAAGTAGACCAGCGTGGGCCTGCGCACGGACGTGTCAGAGTCGGGATAGGTGATGTCAAGGAAGCTGTTGGGGTACTCGTCGGCGTAGGCGATCTCGGTCACGATACGCTGGCCATTGTCACGCACGGCGTCCATGGGCTCGCTCTCGGGTTCATAGGTGTTGGTGGTCTTGACCGTGCCAGCAGAGAGCGACTGGATGGCGCCGACGATGATTTGTGTGTGGGTTGCCAACACCAGCGCGAAGACGACGATGAGAGCGCACGCCCCTCCGATGACCGTCGCGAGCACCCTAAGGCATCCGTGCTTCCGTTTGCTCATACGCTCTTCTCCACATCCTGCCAGCCGGGATTGAACGCAATCTCAGCTTCCGCACCAACAAAGGCCTGCGCAGCATCGCCGTCATCGCAGAGCTGCCAGAGCAGCCATGCCGTCATGTAGCCGTCACTCCTCGCGAGCATGTCCTCGTGCTCGGCGCCCACGGCGCGCGCCCGCACCCTGGGCAGCGCCGGGTCGACCGCATCGTAGTCCTCGATAAGGGACGAGAGCGGAGCCACTCCGCCGAACGCTTCGGCGGAATCCTCCACACCCATGTCATCCGTAGCACCCGTCCCGGCAACCATGAACCAAGGCACGGAGACCTGGGACGCATCGTAGTGCCACCCCATGTTCTCCGCGAGGAACGGGTAGGCCGCGCTGCCAGTAAAGATGGTGCGGTACAGGCCGCCATTCTCGTATTGCGTGAGGGCGGCAAGCGCCCCGGCGCCTCCCTGTGAGAAGCCCACAATGCCCATGCGCCCCTCATCGAGCTTCCCGGCGAGCGGGCACCCGCTGGGCAGTTCCCTGACGACGTCAAGCGTAAGCGAGGCGGTCTCGCCCGTACCCGCCTGTGGGTCCTCGTTTCCCACTACCACGAGGCCCCATGAGGCGAGACGGGAGAACCACGGCTCGTAGCTGCTCGCGGGCGCGCCACTCGCGTTGACCACGATCACGATGGGCCAGAGGGTGTCCGAATTCTCGAGACTCGAGGGATACCACACGCGGACGGTGCCGATCCTCTCGTCATCGCTAGGCATGTCCAGCTGCAAGACCTCATAGGACCCAAGCTGGGAATAACGCTGTTCCAACGGACAATCGGAGCGGAACGACGCGTAGTAGTCTTCCGCCAACGTCGCGTCCGAGCCACCCACGCAAGCTCTCGCTATGACTACGACGAACGCGGCCACGAGCACCGCGACGCCGATTACCTTGTCAACGAGCCTGTGCATGCGACTTTAGTCCTCTCAACGATTCCGTGATGATACTATCGTATCAACCACTGTCAGGACGACGCAATCACCGCACGATGTGATACGGACAGGCAGATTCGTATCAGGGGGTACACCATGTCCACATACGCCACCGATGCACTGGGGCCCGCTCTGCTCACACTGATGGCTGAAAAGGACATGCGCAGGGTGACGGCCGATGAGCTGACTGCGAAGGCCAGTGTGGGGCGTGCAACCTACTTCCGCAATTTCTCCTCGAAGGAGGAGGTGCTCACCGCATACTTGGTGCGCCGGTGGCGCTCGTACGAAAAGGAGCACCACCTCAAGGAGCTTCCGCTCTCGCATCCCATTCGGGCACAGCGCTACTTCGAGTTCTGCCTATCGCTGCGCGCGGAGAACGACCTCATGATCGCGCAGGGATGCTCAGGCGCCATCCTCGCCGCATTTGAGACCATCGTGAGCGACGCTGACTTCGGGCGCGAGGGCGGATACGAGGCCGCCTTTCTTGCATACGGACTCTACGGGGTATTCGTAGCCTGGGCGCGCGGAGGCTGGAGAGAAACCCCGCAGGAGATGGCGACCTTGGTGTCGAGACGCGTACTGGGTGGACTCGGCAGCTGACGTATCTAATTCATAGAAAGAGATGAGCATACGATTAAGAGAGCGAGAACCGAAGATGCCAAAGTTCTTGCAGACTTGGCAATTCAGATATGGGCGGCTCATAATCTGGAGAATCTGACAGAGGAGTTTCGCCAGCTGGTAATGGATGACAATGCCGTCTGCTTTATCAAATATGTTGATAAAGAGCCGGTCGCTTTTGCCCAGTGCCAGCTGCGCCACGATTATGTCGAAAGAACGAAAAGCTCGCCTGTCGGATATCTTGAAGGCATCTTTGTCTCCGAGGGATATCGAAAGAAGGGGTATGCCGCGGAGCTGCTGTCGAAATGTGAGAGATGGGCAAGGGATAAAGGCTGTACCGGATTTGCCAGCGATTGTGAGCTCGGCAATGCGGACAGCTTCAGATTTCACATGTCTTTGGGGTTTGAGGAAGCTAATGACGTCACCCGACTGCGTTTCCGCAGGTAGGAGCAGGCGATTTACATGCTGTTGATGCTAGAAGCCGAAACGCATTCTTTCAGATGAGAGGAAATCGCGAAAGCGGCTGACGATCGCCTCGGGAGAAGGCTCAACGTCATCGTTTGGCATGTAGTAGATGAAGGGCTCCATGTCGCTCGGGTATCCGAAGTCGGCGTACACCCCCTCGATGCCATCGAGCAGGTCCTGGCCGCTGGAGCCAAGGCTCTTCCAGGCTGTAGCTACTTCACTGGAGAGGCATTCGGGTCACCACATCCACCACACTCAAAGCAGCCGTTGCAGATGGGCTTGACTGAACAGTGTTCGCACTTCTCCCTGAAGTGCCTCACATCGAGCTCTGCCTCCGGAATCGGAAGCCCCATGCTGTCGACAAGGTTGAAGTGCATGGGCTTGCCCTGATAGCTCATGCCCGACTCATACGCCTGCAGATTCTGCAACTGCTTGCTGCGAATCGTGTAGGTTTTTCCATCCTTGATGAAGGTCGTGCCCGTCTCCATAAAGACGAACGTGATGTCCCTCGACACGCACTCTTCCCTAAGCGACTTCACCCAGTCAAAGTCACAGGGCCGCCTCCCACCGTAGTTCTCTCCCCCACAGGCAACGAGCTCGATTTGTCCGCCATCAAGATGCTCGCCCAGGCGTATGGGTCCCAGAAGTGGCGCGAGGTGCAGGCCCTTGTGCTTGAACGGCAGCTCTAGAAGAATTGGAGCCCTCTCGTCTGCATTCGCCTGGTTCTCGCAGCACACGTTGAAGAACACATTTTCCCAGCCATCGTCCCAACCCGCGGGGAGGCACTCCCTGACCCTCTGTGGCCTTTTGGTCAACAGATAGAAAATTACGTCGCTTCGCTGCCGAATCATATCCCAGGCATCGTCGCACCACTCGTCATATGCTGCAAGCGGCATTCCTAGTTATTATCTTAATCGCGCCGAACGGACCCATCGTATCGATTAGCAATCTTAAGTATTCCCAGCTATAGTGCGGTGCTGGCGGTTGCGCCAGTTGATGTCAGTGACAACCTAGGCAACCATGATGATCAAGAAGACAGCACGATAGAGACTGACCCTGTGGACACCATAGACCGAACAAGTCTTAGATGGCCCTACGAGTGTCTATCGCGTCGCTTCACGCGAAGTCGGACGGATTTCCATCGGCATCTATTCCGCCCACTGCCCGCTGCTTCATCTCAGCATACAATCCACCAAGGTGCGCATCCAGAGCGCATGCCACTTGTGCCAGTGCTCAGGCTCTACAACGACGTCAAGCGCAAGTATGAGGACGATGCGATGGAGAACCTCGACGACCTGAGCGGACTCGACTTCTAGCAGATTGGCTAAACCATAAAGCCCGATTCCGTCCCCACTAGTTCCAACCGGGTTCCGAGTCGAGCTCATTGCCACGATAGTCGATGCAGAAGTTATCGCGGTCCCAAAAGCTTCCGCTGGCTATGCCATCCAGCTCCTCATTGGTGAGCTCAACTCCGTCCTCCCTGGCGAGCTCGAGCAGCTCCTCGGGGGTCTTAGCGCCCTTCAGTTTCTCCTGGAGCTTGGGGTCCTTCAGGTCTTCGAAGCTCATGAGGCGTCCTTTCGCTTTGTCCTTGCATAACGGTCGCCGTCGATTCTACGCCCAGTCGGCTACGTCCGTCACACATTTCAGCAGGAGAGCACTTCGCCTTGCAGGCCTTCACCTTCTCCATCTGATCGGGAGCCAGGCCATCGTAGTTCATGGTCCATCCTCTGAGTCAGTAGGAGGCATCCGATTGCCTTA
Source organism: Atopobiaceae bacterium (assembly GCA_017460265.1). Classification (GTDB taxonomy): domain Bacteria; phylum Actinomycetota; class Coriobacteriia; order Coriobacteriales; family Atopobiaceae; genus UBA1367. The sequence continues at coordinate 9,094 of JAFUBJ010000293.1, forward strand.
TGGTATTGCACAAACCGAGGAGCGACATATCCCAATAGCATTAATATCTTTTCCGGAAACCTTGGGCGAGCGTGTGGGTCTAAGGAACAGTATGAATAATAGGGCTCTATCATGGGTGTCATGAAGTAAGGGTCCCGGTGGCCACCGCAAGTGGTCCCTGCATACCGAAAGGGAACGACAGAAAGGAACCTTTCATGAAGAAGCTCGTTATAATCGCTCTCTCTGCCACCCTTGTCTTCGGTGCGTCCGCCGCACTTGTTGGTTGCGGTGGCGGTTGGGAGACCGTATCGAGCGGCGGCATCACCATTGACAGCGTGGAGCGCGACGAAAACGGATATATCGTGGAAGATGCTGCCAAGCAGGCTGCCTTCACCATGGCCGAGGTCATGGAGGCTGAGTGCACGTTCATCGATACCAATCTCGACACGTCGGGCAATCCGGTGACGTGGACCGTCGACTTCGAAGCCAATGGCACCTCGTATCATTATGTCGTCAATGCCGAAAACGGTGATCTCATCGATTTCTCGTCACTGGGCATCTAACGCATACATGACTATGTGGAGGCTTCGACCTCCTCAAGAGGGGAAGCAATACTATGAAGCGATTGGTTACCCTGGCCCTCTCCGCGACGCTCGTCTGTGCGACCCCGCTTGTCCTCGCCGCATGCGGCCAGAAGGGCGAGCCGGAAGAGGCTGCCACCTCCGAGACAGCACAAACTGACGTCAGCGATGCAGCCTCGACGGACGAGGTCGCGCCCTTCGCCACCCTCGGCGACGTGTTTGCCGCAGACGGAGAGCGCATGTCGTCCACCTTTGACGAGCAGCACTACGTCTGCGCGTTCAACTATGACGGTACGTGGTGGCGCGTCGAGGCCGCCCTGCCCGACGGCATGTATGACGAGCTCAACGAGGTGTGGGTTGAGGACCAAGCCAAGGTCAAGGAGCTGCTCTCGCCTCTGAGCGTGGCCAAGACCGACGTCCTTGAGCCTCTTGACGTTGAGTCAATCGAGGCCCTTGCAGGCAAGACCGGAGCTGACCTTGCGGCCGACGGCTTCACCTTTGTCTTTGGCACCCTCGTCGTCAACGGCAACAAGACGGACTGCGTGGCGACCCTCGGCAGCTTCGACTACCTCGTCACCTTCGACGGCGTCGTGCCCGACGAAAATACCGAGGATGTGGCGAGTGCCGTGGCCGACATGACCGTGAGCTCCGTAAGTCTTCAGAGCATCTCGTGGGACGCTTTGGAGGGCTAGCACAGCGTCTCGCATAGAATAGCTGCCCCGAACGCGCAGCACAGGCAACCATGAAGTTGTAGTACTTCATCTCATCGCGGACATTGATGAGGTCACGAACGCCTCGTTCAAGGTACGCATTGACATATCCCGACCAGAAGGTTTCCCAGTCCTGCGACTCGTCCTGGAGTTCCGGCATGGACCCGTGGTGGATGCGACCCAGAGGTCGAAATTCTCGCGGAGCGTCGGTGCGTTCGTTCTCTCAAGCATCGATGGGACATAGGCTCCCGAACCAGAGGTTCCGATAAGCTCCCTCAACGAAAGGCCTGCCATCTCGAGACTCCTGATCCTGCCGGCTAGGGACTCGCTCATGCCCTTCATGAGGTGGTAGGTCTGCAAGCCCGCCAGCACCAGCTGGCCTCGCCTATCCGACTGGTCGACGATGAACTTGACCGTGCCGAACAGCTTTGAGATGCGCTGGACCTCATCGATAATGAGCGACAGGCTGTAATTGTCAAAGAAGAGGAGGGCGTCCTCCCGCGCCGTGGCATAGTACCTCGGGTTCTCGAGCGGCACGTAGTCGAACGAGGAGCTGAGACGCTGCCTGAGAACAGTGGTCTTCCCAACCTGACGGGCCCCTGTGACAAGGACGACCTTGCCCTGGGTTAACATTCGGTCTATTGCGGCCTCATTCTCTCGCGGTATGTACATGGCGCCACCTCCTTTGCGTGACGCCAGTATTCCGTGATGAGGAATAGTTATCAAAAGTGGGAACTATATTCCCATATATCACTCCCACTCAACCGTCGCGATAGGCTTCGGAGACAGCTCGTAGGCCACGCGGCAGATGCCGGGGACCTCGGCCAGGATGCGGTCGCACATCTTGTGCAGCAGCGCCCAGTCAAGTTCGGGCACCGTCGCGGTCATGACGTCGACCGTGTTGATGCAACGGATGATGCAGGGCCACTCGAAGGCACGCCTGCCGTCACGCACGCCGGTGGCACGGTAGTCGGGCACCACGCAGAAGTACTGCCAGGGACGATCCATCTGGCCGGCGGCAGACGCAGCGTCGATCTCTTCACGCACGATGGCGTCAGCCTCACGCAGCGCGTTCAGGCGGTCACGGGTGATGGCGCCAGTGCAGCGCACACCCAGGCCGGGTCCGGGGAAGGGCTGACGGTCAACCATGCTGTCAGGCAGGCCAAGCTGCTTGCCCACCACGCGGACCTCGTCCTTGAAGAGCAGCTTGACGGGCTCGACCAGCTCCCAGTTGAGCTCCTCCGGCAGGCCACCCACGTTGTGGTGGGCCTTGACGCCGGCCTCGGACTCCAGGATGTCGGGATAGATGGTGCCCTGGCCCAGGAAGCCGATGCCCTCGAGCTTTGCGGCCTCCTCGTCAAAGACCTTGATGAACTCCTCGCCGATGATGTGGCGCTTGGCCTCGGGGTCTGCCACACCAGCTAGCAGGTCAAGGAAGCGGTCGGTGGCATCTACATAGATGAGCTCGGCGCCGAGCTGGTTGCGGAACACGTCGATGACCTGCTCGGACTCACCCTTGCGCATGAGACCGTGGTTCACGTGCACGCACACGAGCTGCTTGCCGAGGGCCTTAATCAGCAGCGCGGCCACGACGGACGAGTCAACGCCGCCAGAGAGGGCCAGCAGCACCTTGCCATCGCCAACCTGTTCGCGCGTGTAGGCAACGGCCTCCTCGATGAAGGCGTCAGCCAGCTCGGGGGTGGTGATGCGAACCATGTCGTCAGGACGCTTGTTGCTGGTGAAGTCCATAGGGTC
>JAFUBJ010000294.1 GCA_017460265.1 Atopobiaceae bacterium
GCCTCAGCGATGCGCCGACGCAGTTCGCGCGGGATGCGCAGGCGATTCTCAAGGCTCCCACCATACTCGTCGGTGCGCTGGTTCATGATGGCGAGCGCAAACTCGTCCAGGAGGTGTCCCCAGTGAATGGCGTGCACGTCAATGCCTGCAAAGCCCGCACGCTGCACAAGCTTGGCCGCCTCCACGAAGTTGGCCATCTTGGTCTCGATGTCCTCAACCGTGAGGGCACGGGTCTTGCGCGACGGGTCCCACATGATGGTGAGCTCGCTCGGCGCGGAAAGGCCGGCGTTGCGGCCCAGGCCAAAGGCCAGCTGCACAAACATCTTGGTGCCATACGCCGTGATACGCGCGTTGATCTCCTGACCCGTGCGCACGAAGGCGGCGGGGTTGTCCAGCACGGACGGTGCGAACTTCTCGAAGACGGTGTCGATGCCCATGCCGCCCGTGTAGATGAGACCGAAGCCACCCTGGGCACGACGGACGTAATAGTCGATGCCCATCTGCGTGAAGCTGCCATCGGGTGCAACGTCAAAGCCGGGGTCCATGGGGGCTACGGCAAAGCGGTTCTTGACGGTGGTCTTGCCGATGGTGAAGGGGCTGGACAGTTGCGGATAGCTCTTTGCCACGATTCTCTCCCTCTTGAATGATGCGGTTACGCGCGCTTGGAATACAGCCAGCGGCCGTCGACACGGTGCAGACGTTGGCTGACCTTGAGGGGGAAGGTGCCCTCTGAGCCGTATGCACGGGCCGTCAGCGCAACCGTGCCCGTAAGGGTTGCCCAGTCACCGTCGATAACCACATCCACGTCACGCACGTCTGAGTGGAAGTACGTAAGGGGGCCACCCACCTCGGCGATGAACTCCTCCTTGGTCTGGGTGTAGCCGCTCATGTGCGTGAAGGTCGTACCGTCCTCAACGATGTCGCGCATCGCGTCATGGTCGGCGCTCACCATGGCCTGCTGCATGGCCTGGTAGGCTGCAAGCACCTCAAGCTGCTCGTCGTTCAGGTGGCTCGTGTCAGCCGTGACCACGGCCTTGCCATCACGGATGTCAAACGGAGTGAACATCTGCCGCCCCTTAGTCGTGCACGCGGAAGGAGAGCAGGCGCTCGGCGTTGATCGGGTCGTCGGGGTCATGCGTGCCCTTGCCGGTGTCGAGCGCGCGGATGGCGTCCATCTCGGCGTCCGTCAGCTCGAAGCCAAAGATGTCGAGGTTGGACTTGATGCGCGCAGGCTTGGTGGACTTGGGCAGCACCACGAAGCCCTCCTGCACCTCAAAGCGCAGGACGATCTGGCCAGCGTCCTTGCCGTACTTGGCCGCGGGGCCGGTGATGGCGGGGTTGCCCAAGAGCTCGGCGTTGCCGTGGCCCAGCGGGTACCAGCACTCGACGACCACGCCCAACGGCTCCAACACCTCGCGCAGCGCACGCTGCTGGAAGGTGGGGTTGCACTCCACCTGGTTGACGGCCGGCACGGTCTTGAAGCCCGGAATCCACTGGTTCCAGATCTTAGGCGTCATGTTGGAGACGCCGATGGAGCGAATGAGGCCCTGCTCCTTGGCCTCCTCGAGCGCTGCCCATGCCTCGTCCACCGGACCGTAGGGCTGGTGCAGCAGCATGAGGTCGATGTAGTCAAGGCCGAGGTTGTCCAGGGTGCGCCTGATACCCGCGGGCGCGTCTGCCGCGGCGTAGTCCTGCGGCCACAGCTTGGAGGTCACGAAGATTTCCTCGCGCGGAATGCCGCTGTCGCGCACGGCACGGCCCACGTCCTGCTCGTTCATGTAGGCAGCGGCCGTGTCAATGTGGCGGTATCCTGCCTCTAGCGCGGCGAGCGTCGCCTCGTAGGTGGGGCCGTCGGCGGGAATCATGAACACGCCAAATCCGATGGCCGGAATCTTGTTGCCGTCGTTGAGCTCGAAGTACTCCATGGTCTGCTCCTTTGCAAGTGGTGAGGTTATACAAAGGGCGCCCGGACGAGCCGGGCGCGCCGAGGGGAAGCGATTAGGCGTTGAACGGGCGCTTTTCGGAGATGAGGAAGCAGGTGCGGCGGCGCTTGATGTACCAGCGGCCGTCGAGCTTGACATACTGGTCGGCGTAGCGCACGTAGTTGGTGGTAATGACGTCGTGGCCATCCTCCTCGTTGACCAGCGTGGCCATGCAATAGGCAGTGCCGGTGGCAGACTGAAGGTCATCGGCAAGCTTCACCTGCTGCTGGCCGTTGGCGTGGTAGACCGCCTTGGCCGTGCTGCTGGCGCCCACGGTGCGCTCGAAGGCTGCGACGATGGCCTCGCGGCCGGGAATATCGTGCACTTCCCCATCGAGGCCCATCTGGAACTCGAGCACCGCGTCCTCGGTGAAGAGCGGGCCCTGGCCCTGCGGATTGCGGTCGTCGGCGAGGATGGAGAAC
>JAFUBJ010000295.1 GCA_017460265.1 Atopobiaceae bacterium
GTGCCCTGGCACAGCACGTCGTCGGCCATGCGGAAGGCCTCGATCATGGTGGTCTTCTTCTCGGAGAGGTCGAGCAGGCGGTCGTTGGGGATGACGATCAGCGTGTCGACGTTCTCGGAGAGGGTCTCGATGCCCTTGACGGCGGAGTTGGAGCGCGGACGGCCCTCGAAGCTGAACGGCTTGGTGACGACGCCGACGGTCAGGGCGCCCACGTCGTTCTTGGCGATGTCAGCGACGACCGGGGCCGCACCGGTACCGGTGCCGCCGCCCTCGCCAGCCGTGATGAAGACCATGTCGGCACCGGCGAGGGCCGCCTTGATCTCGTCATGGCTGTCCTCGGCGGACTCGCGGCCGACCTCGGGGTTGGCGCCAGCGCCCAGGCCCTTGGTGATGTCGGTCCCGATGTGGACCTTGATGTCGGCATCCGAAGTAGCCAGCGCCTGTGCGTCGGTGTTGATGGCGACGAACTCGACCCCGCGGATGCCCTCCTCGATCATGCGATTGACGGCGTTGGTGCCACCGCCGCCCACGCCAACGACCTTGATGACTGCGAGGTAGTTGCTGGGGATGTCGACTTCCTTGAACATAGCTCCTCCTTGTGCTGCTGGGCCCATGCCCAACACCCTTCTTTGTTCTTTGCTGCCTGTGGCTACGGTGCGTCTGCGATTGTGCTGCGATATGCGATGTGTTTGCTTCGTTTTGAGCAATCAGGAAAACCCTAAACCTCAGGTTGACCTCGATGTCCAATCTAAAGCGAGCAATATTTGCACAACTTGAGCCTTTCCGTCAACACTTTTGTGTAAACGGTGAAATATGCAGGTAAATCGCCACATAAAAGACAAGCGGCGAACGGTAGGACCCTCATCGTAAACTTGACATCGACCGGTTAGTAACCCTCAGTCCACTCGTCATAGGTCTCAGTCGACTCGTCGTAACCCTCAGTCCACTCGCCGTAGGTGTCGGCATAGTCGTCGTAGCCCTCGGTCCACTCCCCAGAGCCGTCGGTCCATTCGTCAGAGGTATCGGTCCACTCGTCGTAGCTCTCGGTGGCCTCGGCCGTGCCTTCGGCGGACTCGCTGCCCGACGACACGTTCTGCTCGCCCTGGGTCTTGGTAGGCTCCGTGGTGGCGGAGGGCGTCGCGGCGCTGATGTCACCCGTCGCTCCGCTGCCGCCCTCGACCGACTCGGTGTCGACCATGCGGTAGGACGGGTTGGAGGGCACGCGAACGTTGATGTAGGTCAACCTGTTGGGGTACTTGGCCATGAGCTGATCGATCACGGCCTCTTTGGTCTCGATGTTGCTCGGCACGCCCAGGGATATCTCGATGCCGCTCTTGAGGACGCAGGAGATGCCCTCGATGCTCGAGGCGTTAATGCTCACGATCTGGTCCCAGAAGTCCTTTGAGAGCTCCGTGCGGTAGGCTCGTATGGCCTCGAACACCTCGTCCTCGGCAACCGTTCCCGCAACGGGGTTGACGGTCTGCGGGACGTCAGTGATGACGAGGGTCTCCGACCCCGAGACATAGGCAAGGGCCGCCTCGATGATCGACTGCCCCTCCCCCGCCACGATCTTCACGGGCTCGATCCAGACGTCGTCGTCGCCCATGCACCAGGTCACGCTTCCCGAGTTCATCATCACGATGGAGGTCACCGTGCGCTCGGTTATCTCCACGCGCAGACGGTCGGGGAACTCGCGCGAGAGCTTGACGTCCTTGACCCACGGGTTGCGACGCAGGTTGTTGACGATGAGCGCCTCGTCGTAGTTGAGCAGCGTCGTGCCCTCCGGCA
>JAFUBJ010000296.1 GCA_017460265.1 Atopobiaceae bacterium
ACGCCATTCGCCAGCTGCTTGGCTACCGCGAAGACACCGCAGGCCGCATCATGACCTCCGAGTTCGTGGCGCTTCCCGAAGACGGTACGGTGGCAGACGCCGAGAAGGCCATCGCCGCACTTGACGAGGGCTTCGAGTCGGTGCGCTACGTCTACCTGCTCGACAAGGACCAGGCGCTCACGGGTGTGGTCACGCTCGTGCAGCTGATCGTGAGCTCGCCCGACACGGTGCTTTCGAGCATCGCGGCAGACGAGCTCGTCACCGCAAACCCCGAGGACGACCAGGAGGACGTGGCGGAGGACATCGCCAAGTACAACCTTCTGGCCATGCCCGTCGTGGACGACGACAACAAGCTCATCGGCATCGTCACCGTCGACGACGCGCTCGAGGTCCTTCAGGAGGAGCACGAGGAGGACCTGGCCATCGTTGGCGGCAAGCCCCTTGGCTCGGATGACGAGTCTGACCATGTGCTCACCCGTCTGCTCTCGTCCGAGGCGTGGTTCTTCCTGTGGGCGGCCTCACTTGCCGTGCTCGTTGCCGTGACGGGAAACGCGGGAGGCAACCCCCTGAACGGCGTGCTTCTCTCGCTGGCGCTGCCGCTTGCCCTGCGCGCGGCCGACGACATGGTCCGCTACGTGATCAACTTCTTCCTTGAGCATGACGCCGACGACGAGGACAGCCCCTCCCTCATAGGCTTTGCCATTCGTGGCATGACCGCCGGCGCGGTCTATGCCGGCCTTGCCTACCTGGCCATCTACGGCCTTTGCGCCGTGCTCGAGGGCGTGATTCCCGACTTCATCGTCGACGATGCCTGGGCGGCGGGAAGCATCGCCAAGACCATCCTGCTGGGATTCAAGGTGTCTGCGGCTTGCACCATGCTGACGTTTGCCACGGCGCCCCTCTACCTTGTCTACCTGCGCCACACTGACGCCGCGGGCGACGAGGCCAACGGGTCAACCCTTCGCGCGTCCGCCATGGTCATTGCCTGCATCATCTTTGTGGCCCTCGCGCTCTACCTGGGGGTGTGGGCGTAATGGCGGCGCAGAGACATACGGCTTCGCGGGCCGACCAGCGTCCTCCGCGCGAGTCACTCGAGTGGCGGCGCGTGCTGGGGGCCATGGGTCCGGGCATGGTGGCGGCACTTGCCGGGGCGGACGCGGGCGGCGTCGCCGCCTACTCAAACTCGGGCGCCCTGTACGGCTTCGGCCTTCTGTGGACGGTCCCCGTCATGTGCCTGTTGCTCATCGTGGTCCAAGAAACCGCAGCTCGTATGGGGTGTGTCACAGGCAAGGGCTTCGCGTCGCTCATTCGCGAGCAGTATGGCGTCCGCCCGTCGGTGGTGGCCATGCTCGCGCTGCTCGTCTCTAACGCCACGGTCACGCTCTCAGAGTTTGCAGGCATTGCCTCCGGCTTTGCGCTCTTTGGCATTCCGACCTTCGTGTCGGTTCCTGCCTCTGCCATCGCCATCTGGATGCTTACCATGAGCGGCTCGTATCGCCGTATCGAGAAGGTCCTTCTGGCCATCAGCTGCGTGTTCTTGACCTACGTTGTTGCCGGGTTCATGGTCGAGCCCGACTGGGCCCAGGCCTTCCACGACACCTTCATCCCGCCGCTCTCCGGTGACCTCAGCTACCTGTCACTCATCGTCGCCCTGGTGGGCACGACCATCGCCCCCTGGATGATCTTCCTAGCCCAGAGCAACGTGGTCGAACGCAACGCGCGCGAGAAGGATATTCCCTACCAGCGCATCGACACCGCTACCGGCTCAATCGTGGCGAGCGCCATCAGTTGGTTCATCATCTTGGTGACGGGTGCCGTGCTCTTTCCCGCGGGCATCGTCGTGAAGGGCGCCGAAGATGCGGCCATCGCGCTTGCGCCGCTGGTGGGGCCATATGCGCAGGCGCTCTTTGGCGCGGGCCTCATCGGTGCGTCGTTCCTTGCGGCCTGCGTGCTGCCGGGCATCACGTCGAGCGCCATCTGCGAGGCGTTTGGCTGGGAGCGTGGAAGCGACCGCACTTGGGCCGAGGCGCCCACCTACCGCGGCATCATCACCGCCATCCTCGTGATCTCCGCCGTCATCGTGCTGCTGCCCAACGCGAACCTCTTCGGGATCATGATGGCCGCCCAGGTCATCAACGGCGTGCTGCTTCCGGTGCTGCTGTACTTCATGGTGGGCATCGCAAGCGACCGCCACGTCATGGGGCCTTACCGCAACAGCCGCCTGTGGAACGTGCTCATGTGGTTCACCATCGTGTCGGTGACGCTCCTGACGGTGGCGATGTTCATCCTTCAGGCGATGGGCTACTGACCTGCAACGGTGCCCACCGAGACCGATCCTGCCTTGCGATTACAGCAAAATCGGTCCTGGAAGGCGGTGTTGCAGAGCATAGACCTCTTATCTTGGGGTATCATGTAGACAGCATGGAGAGGTGGCAGAGCGGTTGAATGCAGCGGTCTTGAAAACAGGCGGGCCGCAAGGTCTCGTGGGTTCGCATCCCACCCTCTCTGCCCTGTTGTCTAGTATCAGGAGGTAATCATGCCAGTTCTGATTGTTTTGGTCGCCCTTTTGGCCCTGTGCGCGGTGTGGTTCATCACGATCTACAACGGGATCGTGACCAAGAACAACCGCTGCGACAACGCATGGCAGACCATCGACGCCCAGCTTCAGCGCCGTAACGACCTCATCCCCAACCTGGTCGAGACCGTCAAGGGCTACGCTAGCCACGAGTCCGAGACCCTGCAGGCTGTGACCAACGCCCGTGCCGCCGTTGCCGGCGCCGCCACGCCGGAGGCCAAGATGGAGGCTTCCAACGAGCTGTCTGGCGCCCTCGGCCGTCTGCTCGTGACCCTCGAGGCCTACCCTGACCTCAAGGCCAACGCCAACTTCCAGCAGCTTCAGGCCGACCTGACCGACACCGAGAACAAGATCAGCTACGCCCGCATGAGCTACAACGACTGCGTGCTCGAGTACAACAACGCCATCACCACCTTCCCGGGCAGCCTCGTTGCCGGCTCTCGCTTCACCAAGCGTCAGGGTTTTGTCGCCGACGATAGCGCTCGCGAGGTTCCGCAGGTCAAGTTCTAAGCTTCTGGCACATATCCATTTCGCAAGCAAGGCGGCTCCTGTCATCGGGGCCGCCTTTTTTGTGGCTGAAAGGGGCTATCCCCAAAGGTTGCGCAGTTACGCGCGCTTCCTGCGAGAGCGGAAGAAGTCGCGCATCACCTGCGCGCACTCGTCGGCGCGCACGCCTGGTGTCACGCGGAACGAGTGGTTGAGCCGGGGATCGTCGCTCACGTCAAAGAGCGTCCCCACGGCGCCGCCCTTTGGGTCAGCCGCGCCGTACACGCAGCGGTCGATGCGTGCGTTGACCATGAGGCCAGCGCACATCAGGCATGGCTCCACCGTCACATAGACCGTGCAACCGGTAAGGCGCCAGCGGCCAAGCACACGCGCAGCGTCTACCATGGCCTTGAACTCGGCGTGGGCGGAGGGGTCCTCGTCCGTCTCGCGGCGGTTGTGCGCCCGGGCAATCACCTGGCCTTCGCAAACGACCACGGCGCCAATGGGCACCTCTCCTTCCGCAGCGGCAAGCGCCGCCTCGGCAAGGGCAAGGCCCATGAACTGCTCGTCCAGGGCACGCTGTTCCGCAAACCCGCCTTCGTCAACCATTTCGATGCGTCTCCCCTCAACAGGAAAAGTATAGGAGGTCTACCCTCCTTCGTGGGCGGAGCTCGACATGTGGGGAGTGAGCCTTCGGGGCATCACTCACTTGCGCGGATTCCCGTCATGTGAGTGACAGCTCAGCCACATATCGACAAGCCAGAATCTGCAAATTGTTTCGACAATTATCCTGTTTGTGGGCGTGCATCTTCTCGTTTGGTATCTTTTAGCTACCCAAGGAGAGGGGAACCCATGTTACAGCGTTTTACCGGCCAAGACGTGCGCGAGGCGTACGTGCGCATCGCTGACTTTGTCAGGAGGACCCCTCTCGAAGACTCCATCTACCTCAACGACGAGGACCATCGCTATCGCTTCAAGCTTGAAAGCCAGCAGCTGGGCAAGAGCTTCAAGATTCGCGGTGCGCTCAACACGCTGGCCCAGCTCCCGCGCGCCCAAATCGAGCGCGGCGTGGGCACCATCTCCACGGGAAACCACGGCATTGCGGTGAGCTATGCCTGCAGGCTGCTTGGCATCAAGAACTGTGTGGTCATCGTGCCGTTTGGCACGCCCCGTCCCAAGCTCGATCGCATCCGCTTCTACGGCGCGCGCGTCATGCTCATGGGCAACGACTACGAGGATGCCCTGACGCTGGGGCTCAACTACATCGACCGCCACGAGCTCTTCTACGTTGACCCCGGCGACCGCGACCCGCGCGTCTACGCAGGCTGCGGGACCATCGGCTATGAAATCATGGTCGCCCATCCCAAGGTGGACACCATCGTCGCGCCCATGGGAAGCGGCGGGCTCATCACGGGCATCGCTGTCGCGGCAAAGGCCATCAACCCCAGCGTGCGCATCGTGGGCGTGCAGACCGCTGCCTGCCCGGCCGTGGCCAGGTCACTTGCCGACGGAGTGCTGTACGACAAGTACCCCACGCAGGGAGACACCATCTGCGATGCCGTGGTGGGTGGTGCCGGAACGCTGGCCTTCGAGATGCTTCCCGACCTCATCGACCAGATCATCATCGTGAGTGAAGAGTCTATTCTTGACGCCATGTGCTTCATGGCCATAGAGGAGCAGTGCGTGATCGAAGGCGGCAGTGCCATGGTGGTCGCCGCCGTGCGCGAGTATCGTGACCTCGTGGGAGGCTCAGACGTGGCGCTTGTCATCACGGGTGGCAACGTCGACGGGGATATGTTGCACGCCGCGCTCGACGCCCAGCTACGTACCGATGGCTAAGGCCGCGCCGGCGCATCGCTCAAGCCTTGTTGTGCCCAGCTAAGCGTTCATGAGGATGAGTTCCGCCGCGACGTAGATGAGCGTGACGATGCCATATACCTGCACGAGCGTCTTCCAGCGGTGCACCAAAAGGCCCACGAACTCGCGCAGGAAGGCGGTGGGCCAGACGTAGTACTTGGTCTTGGCCCCCA
>JAFUBJ010000027.1 GCA_017460265.1 Atopobiaceae bacterium
ATGGGGTGGGTACAGGGGCTCGAACCCTGGACCTCCTGAGCCACAGTCAGGCGCTCTGCCAACTGAGCTACACCCACCATGTTGGCTACTGCGTCACGCAGCTAGATAATCTTAACGTAACTGGCGAGCAATGCAAGCGAGAATTTTAGAAAATGGGGATTGTTCCCGACCGCTTCATCAACTTCTTCACAATCAACCGCAGACTATGCCTGCTTTCGTGCATATGAGGGCTGGTTGTTCTTGAGGTCGTCCTCTGTGGGGAACTTGTTGAAGATGATGCTCTTCACCATTCCTATGCGCTTGTCGTCAAGCGCCGTCGCAAAGGTGTTGCCGTCCTTGTCCCAGTCGATGCCGCACACCAAAAAGTCGCCATAGAGCGGGGTGGTTCCCAGCAGGCGGTTGAGGCCCTTGCCCTCGTCCTTTCCATGGGGGTCGTGGATGACGCAAAGCATGAGCATGCGGACGGTCATCCACTCGTACTGATCGGTGCCAAGGACGGGGGAGATTGACTCGACGCTGGCCTCCACATCCTGTTCGATGGGCTCCATTCCCGGCCGATACAAGAGCATCCTCATGTGATGCGCCCCCTTGGTACGTGACGTGTCTTAATGCGTCGTATGATATCAACAGTCAGATTATGCCCAAGAAAGGAAGGCACAATGCCATCACTTCCCAACGGTACGCCAAAGAGCATCATCGACGCGTTGTCTTCTGCTGCAGAGGGGCTTGAGGAGCGCGTCATAAAGGAACGGCCCATGTGGGAGGGGAACATCTTCCGCATCTCGCAACTTGACGTCGAGCAGCCAGACGGAACGCCTGGCGTACGCGACATCGTGTGGCATCACGGCGGGGCAGGGGTTGCGGCCGTGCGCGACGGAAAGCTCTGCCTTGTCAAGCAGTGGCGCGTTGCTCTCGACCGCATGACGTTGGAGATTCCTGCAGGTAAGATCGATGCGGGCGAAGACCCTGCCGTTTGTGCGGCGCGCGAGTTGGCTGAGGAGACGGGCCTTGTGGCCGAGAGCCTTGAGTTTGTGGCGTCGTCGGCAGGCGCCCCAGGCTTTACCAACGAGCGCACGCGCATCTTTCTTGCCCACGGGCTTTCAACTCATCCGGCACACCCCGACCCTGACGAGTTTGTGGACGTGCTCTGGGTGCCCGTTGAGGACGTCATTGCCGCGTCTCGACTTGGTGTGATAAAAGACGCAAAGACGATAATCGCCGCATATGCTGCGCTCGCCGCAGAAATGTAAACGCTCAAGTTGGCATTTGCACAATATGGTATCCTTCTCACATGTCTGTACGTCCCCAAATACAAGGAGATGGTCCTTAATGGCAGCACGTATCGGAGCGCTTGAAGCTGGCGGCACCACGTTGGTTCTTGCGGTGGGCGACGCAAAGGGCAACATCAAAGAGCAGATCTCAATGCCCACGGTCGAGCCTGAGCGCGTGGTCCCCGAGATGGCCCAGTGGTTTGCCGACAAGAAGGTTGACGCCATCGGCATTGGTGCCTTCGGTCCCACGGTCGTCAACCCCAACAACCCCGACTTTGGCAAGATCTGCTTCACGCCCAAGCCTGGCTGGAGCTACTACGACTTCCTGGGCAACATGAAGGCCGGCTGTGACGTGCCCATGGGCTACGACACCGACGTCAACGTTGCCTGTCTGGGCGAGGCCACGTTTGGCTGCGCAAAGGGCCTTGACTCCGTGTGCTACTTCACCGTGGGCACCGGCATCGGCGCCGGCGTCATGGTGGGTGGCCAGCTGCTTCACGGCATGCTGCACCCCGAGGCGGGCCACATCCTGCTGAACAAGCTTCCTTACGACCCGGGCAACAGCGTCTGCCCCAAGCACACGTGCTGCTTTGAGGGCCTTGCCTCCGGTCCCTCCATCGAGGCCCGCTGGGGTGCCAAGGCCGTTGACCTGGCCGACCGCGATGAGGTGTGGGAGCTTGAGGCCGACTACATCGCCCAGGCTATCGAGATCTACGTCACGTGCTACTCGCCCGAGAAGGTCATCATCGGCGGCGGCGTTGCGCATCAGGAGCAGATCTTCCCGATGATCCGCAAGAAGTTCCTCACCTACCTCAATGGCTACCTTTCCACCAAGGAGCTGGACGACATCGACAACTACATCGTGCCCAACAGCCTGAACGAGAAGCAGGGCATCCTGGGTTGCCTGGAGCTCGGCCGTCGCGCGCTCGAGGGATAATTTGTCCAAGGAGTGATAAGATAGTCCGGCGAAAAGCGCCAGTAGCTCAGCAGGATAGAGCACCGGACTTCTAATCCGATGGTCGGG
>JAFUBJ010000297.1 GCA_017460265.1 Atopobiaceae bacterium
CGCCTATGCACCCTCGGCAAGAGAGAAGGGCGCGTCTGCGGTCGTGCTCACGGCCAAGCCGGACGAGTCCGTCAAGCGCATGGCGCTCGACCGCGGCTGCACGCTCATGCGTGCCGCAGGTGACGACGCCACCGAGTTTCTGCTCAAGCTTGCCGCAGCATGGCGCGAGCGCAACCCGCAGTGGGTGGTCGTGGGCGTCACGGGTTCGGTGGGCAAGACGACCACCAAAGACATGCTCGCGGCGGGCCTTGCCGTGGGCGGTGCCGTGCATGCCACGGCAGGTAACCACAACAACCTCATTGGCCTTTCGCTTACGCTGCTCTCGGCCGACTCCGCCGACGAGTTCGTGGTCTGCGAGATGGGCATGGACCATTCCGGCGAGCTGACCAGGCTTGCCGCCGTGGCGCATCCCGACGTGTCGCTCATCACCAACGTGGGCACGAGCCACATTGGCATCCTGGGCTCGCGCGAGGCCATCGCCCACGCCAAGGCCGAGATCCTCTCGGGGATGCGTCCGACCGACGATTCCCACGCCAGCGTGCCGTCGTGCCTGGTCATGACGTCCGACAACGACTTTGGCGAGCTCATAGAGACGCAATACGCTGTCCCCGCGGGCGTCGAGGTCCTGCGCGTGGGCACGGCCGAGGGAGGAGCGGTCACGCTGCGCTCCCAGAGCATTGACGACGAGGGCTGCGCGACGGTTGGCATCGCCTTCCCTGACGGCTGCGAGCTCTTTACGCGCCTGAGCATCCCGGGCACCCACGTGGTGAGCGACTTCCTGCTGGCCATGGCCATCATCTGGCGCCTGGGCGTCGACCGCGCCCTTGCGGCCAAGGCCATCTCGCGCATGGAGCACACGGGCATGCGCCTCGAGATCAAGCAGGTGCCGGGACGTCCGCGCGTCATCGACGACTCGTACAACGCGAGCCCCAACTCCATGGCCGGCGCGCTTGACGTGCTGTGCTCCATGGCGTGCGAGGGACGGCGCGTGGCCGTCTTGGGAGAGGTGGGCGAGCTGGGAGAGGAGTCGGCGCGCCTGCATGGCTACATTGGCGCCTATGCGGCGGCCAAGCATCCTGACCTGCTCGTGTTCGTGGGCGGAGAGGCTGCCGACGCCATGGCCGAGGCGGCAAGCACCATGGGCTTCTCCAGCGACCTGATCGAGCGATTTGACGACGGAGCCTCGGCACTCGACGCGCTCAGGGGCGTCTTTGGCGAGAAGGACCTCGTTCTTGTCAAGGCGTCTCGCTTCATGGGGCTTGACGAGTTTGCTAAGGGGGTTCTCGCCTGATGTTTGGCAATCCTAACTATCCGACCTACCAGGTCTTTCTTTCGGCGGGCATCGCGGCGTTCGTCACGGCGATCCTCATGCCGCTCTTCATTCGGCTCATGCGTCACGAGCAGATTGGCCAGCAGATCCGCGCCGACGGCCCCGAGCGCCACCTGGTAAAGCAGGGGACGCCCACCATGGGCGGCGTGATCATCCTTCTGGGAACCGTCCTGACCTGCTGGCTCATGGCTAAGTGGACGCCTGACCTGGTCCTCATTACCGCCGTGACCCTCGCGACGGGCTCCCTGGGCCTGCTCGACGACATCGAGTCGGTTGCCCACGGGCGCTCCTTGGGCCTCACGCCGTCGCAGAAGATGGCGGGCCTCATCATCATCTCGGTGGTGTTTTGCCTTGTTGCGGTCAACGGCGCGGGCGTCGAGCCCACGCTGGCGTTCCCGGGAGGCTTCGTCCTCGACCTGGGTATCCTGACCTCGGCCGTTCCCATGGGCGGCATGCTCGTGAGGATTCCCTGGCTCTACCTGATCTTCGTGTTCTTCCTCATGGCGGGCCTTTCGAACGCCGTCAATTTGACCGACGGCCTGGACGGCCTCGCGGGCGGATGCTCGATGGTGGTCATGCTCGTCATGGCCATGGTCGCCTTCCGCTACGATAAGATTAACCTCTCGGTGTTTGCCGCCTCCATGGGCGGTGCCTGCATCGGCTTTCTGTGGCACAACTGCTTCCCTGCGTCGATCTTCATGGGCGACACGGGCTCGCTTGCGCTGGGCGCCGCCTTCGCGGGCCTTGCGGTGCTCACCAAGACCGAGGTGACCTCGCTCGTCATGGGCGGGCTCTTCGTCATCGAGGCGCTCTCCGTCATCATCCAGGTGCTGAGCTTCAAGCTCACGGGAAACCGCGTCTTCCTCATGGCGCCCATCCATCATCACTTCGAAAAGCTTGGTTGGTCAGAGACAAAGGTCGTGATTCGCTTCTGGATCATCTCGGGCGCGTTTGCCGCGCTCGGCTTTGCGCTGTACTTCCAGCTTAGCTAGGACAAGACCTATGGAAACCACCACCTCTACCGCACCCTTTGGCAACGCGCTGGTGCTTGGCCTGGGAAAGACCGGCGCCGACGTCGCGCGCTACCTTGTGGGCCGTTCGGCTTCGGTCACCCTCTACGGCGGGCTTGCCTCCAAGGAGGGCCCGCTCGTCGAGGAGCTTCGCGAGCTGGGCATCAACGTCGTGCTGGGCACGGAGGACATTGAAGGCGCCTATGACCTGGCGGTCGTGTCTCCGGGCATCTCGGAGAACTCGGCCTTCTTTGCCAATGCCCGATCCCATGCCACCGAGGTGATGGGGGAGCCCGAGTTCGCGTGGCGCCAGAGCCCCAAGAACTGGGTCGCCATCACGGGAACCAACGGCAAGACGACCACCACGGCGCTCACGACGGAGCTTCTACGCGCCGCTGGTATGGACGCCGAGGCGGTTGGCAACATCGGCACGCTCATCACGGGCGCGCTGGAGGGGCGCCGCGCGGGGCAGTGGTTTGTCGCCGAGCTTTCGAGCTACCAGCTGGCCACCACCTCGCAGCTTCACCCAAGGGCGGCGTGCCTGCTCAACGTGACGCCGGATCACCTGTCGTGGCATGGCTCCATGGAGGCCTACGCGCTTGCTAAAGAGAAGGTCTTTGCCAACTTTGGTCCGGAAGACCTTGCCGTCGTCTCGTGCGAGGACGAGTGGTGCCGTGCCGCCATCAAGAGGCTCGAGGCCCGCGGCCTGAGCGTCTGCCACCTCTCCACCTCCGCCGACCCGCTCACCACAAACGCCGCCTTTGCGCGCGATGGCATGCTCGTCGTGCGTCTGGCGGGCGTCGAGCACGAGCTTGTGGGCATAGACGAGCTCTTCATCAAGGGCGAGCACAACGTGCAGAATTCGCTTGCCGCCGCCTCTCTGGCGCTTTTCGTGGGCGCGGACATCGAGGGCGTGCGTGCGGGCCTTCGTGCCTTCAAGCCTCTCGAGCATCGCATCGAGCCATGTGGTTCGATTGCGGGCGTGAGCTTTGTGAACGACTCCAAGGCAACCAACACCGACTCGGTCGAGAAGGCGCTCACCGCCTTTGTGCCGGGCTCGGTCGTGCTGCTGCTGGGCGGCAAGGACAAGGGGACCGACCTCACGAGCCTCATGCAGGCGGCCGCAACGACGTGCCACGCGGTGGTCTGCTTTGGCGCGGCAGGCGAGCGCATGGAAGAGGCGGCGCATGCCTGCCTCGACGCCGCCGGCGTTACCGTCGCGCGCGCAGGGCATCTTGAGGACGCGCTTGACGCGGGCATCGCGCTCGCCCGACCGGGCGACGTCGTGCTGCTCTCGCCTGCTTGCGCCTCGTTTGACGAGTTCAGCAGCTTCGAGGAGCGTGGACGCGTCTTCAAGGACCTCGTGGCCGCGCGGATCGCCGCGGCAGGGGAGGGATGCTGACGATGATGGCAGATGCGATGACGGGCGGTGCGCGTGCCGAGCGGCGCGAGAGAAGCGTCCTTTCGACGCCCTCGCGCTTCATGCAGCCTCGGCTCATTCTCTACGCGATGACGTTTGCGCTTGTGGCCCTGGGGCTGCTCATGATCTACTCGTCATCGTCAATCACGGCCATGGCGGCGTACGAGTCTGACTACAACGCCGCCTACTACCTGCAGCGCCAGCTCCTGTTTGGCGCGATCGGCCTTGTCGCGGCGGCAGTCGTCGCGGTGAGCGACTATCACCTCTGGGTGCGCTACCTGCTGCCTGCCGTGTGGCTGGCCAGCGTCGTCCTTCTGGGGCTCGTGTTCACCTCGTCTGCGGGCCTTGACGCCTACGGCGCCACGCGCTGGATCTCAATAGGCGGCTTTAACCTGCAGCCTTCCGAGTTTGCCAAGATCACGGTCATCCTCACGGCGGCTAACGTCGCCCAGCGCTACTACGAGGACTATTCCATCTCGTTCTATTCCTTCCTGCGCCTCATGGCCGCGGGTGTCGGCATCCCGCTGGCGCTTATCGTCCTGCAGCCCGACAAGGGCACGACCATCATCTGCCTGGTGACGCTGCTCGTGATGGGCTACCTCGCCGGGGTCTCGCGCCGTGCGCTGGGCATTGCCGTGGGCATCGGCGCCGTGGCGGTGCTCATCCTTGCGCTGAAGGACGACTACTCGCGCGCCCGCGTGCTGACGGTCCTCAACCCGTGGAAGGACCCCTACGGTGACGGCTACCAGCTGATCCAGGGCTTCTACGCCTTTGGCTCCGGCGGGCTCTTCGGCGTGGGCATTGGGCTTTCGCGCCAGAAGTACTCCTACCTTCCCATGGCGCACAACGACTTCATCTATGCCGTCATAGGGGAGGAGCTGGGCCTTGCCGGAACGCTCGGCATGCTCCTTGCCTTCGCCGCGCTTGCGTGGGCAGGATTGCAAATTGCGCGCTACGCCCCCGACCTTGCGGGACGCCTTGTGGCCGCGGGCTGCACCTCCATGATCATCATCCAGCTCTTGGTCAACATCTGCGGCGTGCTGGGCATGATCCCGCTCACGGGCAAGCCCGTGCCGTTTGTCTCCTACGGTGGCTCGTCCATCATCTCGTGCCTGCTGCTCGTGGGCTTCATCGCCTCGGTCTCGCGCCATTCGAGCCTTCCCGACACGGTCTTTGACGAGCGTCGTCGCGACTGGTCCCTCTCGACGGGCGACGTGCCCGCAGACGAGCCGACCTTTGTGGGCGAGGCCGTGCCGCGCTCGGCCCGTGGGTTCACCGTCGTGGGCGGCGGTCTTAGCGACACGAGCCCGGAGGGCATCCGGGCGGCGCGTTCCTCTCTCGGTTCGCACGAGGGAAGGGTGAGCGTCGACAGGAGCGGACGCCGCCGCATCGACTTGGGGCCCAGCGCCTCCGACAGGCTCCGTTCGGCTCGTGGCAACGGCAACAGAAGGGGGTAGACCCATGGATAGGCAGCTCAAGGTGGCCATCGCGGCCGGTGGTACCGCCGGTCACATCAACCCTGCCCTCGCGCTTGCCGAGGAGCTTTCGGCACGTGGGCACAAGGTCGAGTTCTTTGGCCAGTCAACCCGTCTTGAGGCCACGCTGGTTCCCCAGGCGGGCTTTCCCCTCCGGCCCATCAAGGTGGCGGGCTTCGACCGCTCGCAGCTCTGGACGCTCCCGACGGCGGTGGCGCTCATCCTGGTTGCCGAGCGCACGGTGGGAAAGATCTTCAAGAGGGAGGGCGTGCCCGACGTTGCCGTGGGCTTTGGCGCCTACGTCGAGCTTCCGCTGGTCCGCTGGTGTGCGAGGCATGGGGTCCCGTACGTCCTTCACGAGCAGAACTCGGTGCCGGGCCTTGCCAACAAGATCAGCGTCAGGAAGTCCTCGGCGCTGTGCCTCTCGGTCCCTGCGGCCGCAAAGGCCTTCGAGGGACGCACGGGCGCGCAGACCCGCGTGGTCACCACGGGCAATCCCGTTCGCCGCTCGGTCGTTGATGCGCGGCGCGAGGACGGGCGTCAGCTGCTTGGCATCTCTGATGACGAGACGCTTCTGCTCGTCTTTGGTGGCAGCCTTGGTGCCCGTCACCTCAACCAGGGCGTCACGGCGCTCAAGGACAAGATCTTGTCGCGCGAGGGCGTGCGCGTCGTTCACTCCACGGGCAAGGACGAGTACGACTCCGTCGTCAGCGCGCTTGCCCTGAGCGACGAGGAGGCCACCCGCTGGCAGGTCAGGCCCTACATTGACGACATGGGTCATGCGCTTGCCGCTGCCGACCTGGTCCTTTCGCGTGCCGGCGCCTCGTCGGTCGCCGAGATTGCGGCCAAGGCCGTGCCTTCCATCCTGGTGCCCTATCCCTTTGCGACGGCAGACCACCAGACCACCAA
Organism: Atopobiaceae bacterium; assembly: GCA_017460265.1. Taxonomy (GTDB): domain Bacteria; phylum Actinomycetota; class Coriobacteriia; order Coriobacteriales; family Atopobiaceae; genus UBA1367. Next base: position 6,145 of record JAFUBJ010000297.1, read on the forward strand.
CGCGCACCTTCTTGTTGACGAGGGGGCGGCCGAGCTGCTGCCCGACAACCAGATAGACACCCCCGCCTTTGAGGAGACGCTTCTGGGGCTTCTTGACGACGCCGCAAGGCGCGATGCCATGCGCACGGCTGCCCAGGGCCTGGGCCAGGACCGCGCCGCCGCGGCCCTCGCCGACGCCGTGGAGGCCGCTGCCCGCCCCTAAGCACATCCATCGGGACACCTGGGACGGAGGCGGGAAAAGGCTTGGCTCCCGCTCGCCAAGCACCCGTTCGCCAGGCGCAAACAGATGGCCTTTGTTTGGGGTCGCGTGCGCAGAGCCCCTCTATGCATGACCCCAGCTTTCCCATTGAGTACAATAGGAAGGCTTCATTTGTCTTTTGAAAGAGGGTCCGCATGGAAGACATTCCCAGCGCTTCGAGCTTTTCCGCAGTTCACTTCGTTGGCATAGGCGGCGCCGGCATGAGCGGCATCGCGCTCGTACTTCACCAGCGCGGCTGCCGCGTGACGGGTTCTGACGTCAAGGTGTCTCGCTACGTCCGCGACCTCGAGGACGCCGGCATCTCGGTCCACGTGGGCCACGCGGCCGACACCATCGACCAGGAGAAGCCCGAGGTCGTCGTGATCTCGTCTGCCATTCCCGACGAGAACGTCGAGGTCGTCCGCGCGCGCGAGCTGGGCATTCCCGTGTGGCCGCGCGCCAAGATGCTCTCGGCCCTCTCGCTCGACGCCACCACGGTCGCCGTGGCGGGCACCCACGGAAAGACCACGACGTCTTCCATGGTCGCCACGATGCTCGACCACCTTGGGTGGGACCCGTCGTTTCTTATTGGCGGCGTCGTCGAGGAGTACGGCACCAACGGGCGCAACGGCAAGGGCGGCTACTTCGTGTGCGAGGCGGACGAGTCTGACGGCTCGTTCCTCTTCCTGCGCCCGAGCGTCGTGGTGGTGACCAACATCGAGGCAGACCACCTTGACCATTACGGCACCCTCGAGAACATCGAGCGCACCTTCTGCGAGTTCATGGACCTTGTGGGAGACGCGGGCACGATCGTCATCTATGGCGACGGTCCCCACTCCGTGGAGCTTGCGCGCTCCACGGGCCGTACCGTGGTGACCTACGGCTTTGAGGAGGGCAACGACTTCGTGTGCGTGCCCGGCGAGTCCACGGGCGACATCACGAACCGCTTTGCCGTCCGCTGTCCCTCGGGGGAGGAGGTTGCCGTAACGCTTACGGCAAACCCCGGCAAG
>JAFUBJ010000298.1 GCA_017460265.1 Atopobiaceae bacterium
CGCCTCGCCGACATCCGCGGCGCCCGCGGGCCGCTCGAGGACCACGACCCCGACCGCGGCGCGGGCTACGCGGCCAACAGGAGGCTCGAGGGGAGGTGGAGGAAGGTGCATGGCCGCCTCGCCGACGCCGTGGCCATGGTCGCGGCCGCCAAGGCGGTCGCCCCCGCAGCCGCTTGCCTCATCTTTAGGGGCAGGGCTAGGGGCGTACTGCCTCCATGGCTGCCGCCGACACCGTGTGACGGCCACTGACCGTGAACCTATGCCCTCCAGAGGCCATCGGCTCGGTCTTCGTCTGACAGTCCTTCGTCTCGACGATAATCATTGCCGTCATTCTGTAGCCGAACGCTTCGACATGGTAGTCGCAGGAGACTATCGACCCGTCATTGTAGCCAACGACTCCTCCCGCTACGCTATCAGGGTTTGGCGCAGGAAGTACGTCGAAGAATAGGTCGCCGTCGAACTCGTCGCCTTCGTTCCACCCTATGGCCCTATGGAGGAAGCTGAACGCCCTGTCGAAAGAGTCTTCCTCTAGGCCCTCGTCAAGAACGGGGTTGATGCCAAAGAAGTCCACGACGTCCTTCACCATCTGAACGAACTCGAGCCTAGCTCTCGCTGCCTCGACATCCATACGATCGTTGAACTGAGCGAACGATCCATCAGATATATCGTCATCGACACCGGCGAAGCCGATGGAGCCGGATAAGGCGACCTCGTAGAGGAAACGCGCAGCCCTGAGGGCGGAGGAGGCGGTGCATCCGTAGAACCGCGGCGCGAGCTGGCAGGTCATCGTCTGCACGCTCTCACCGTCCTGTGCGGGCATGTCAGTCACCGTTAGTGGTCTGAAGAAACCCACAGGCTCTGCCTGTGGTGCGATAGCCGGTTCCACCAGGTCATTTTGTAACATCTTGACCCCCGTCCTACGATGGAGGGGCCGCGGGCAACGGCCTGCTCCCAGGAACGGGGGCCGAGATGAACAACAACCAGAGTCTAGCGCACACGAGATGGGACTGCACATACCACATCGTGTTCATACCGAAGTACAGGAGGAAGGTCCTGTACGGCGAGTGCAGGGAGGAGATAAGGGACGTCCTGAGGCGGCTGGTGGAGGCGAAGGACGGCGTCGAGCTGGTCGAGGGGAGCGTCTGCCGCGACCACATCCACATGTGCCTGAGGATAGCGCCCAAGCACAGCGTGGCGAAGGTGATGGGCTACCTTAAGGGCAAGAGCGCGCTCATCATGTTCGACCACCACCCGGAGTGGAGGAGGGCGACGGGTCGCGACAGGACGCTTTGGGCGCGGGGCTACTACGTCAGCACGGTCGGGCTGAACGAGGCGACGATCAGGAAGTACGTGCGTAACCAGGAGGATGCGAGCAGGATAGCCGAGTAGGAGCGGTTGCCCGCGGCCCTGCCGCACCAGTACCATCGCAGCGAGAGCTGCGAATATGAAGCCACCGGCTATGCCGGTGGTCTTCACTCGGAGGAGGATTGGGCAGTCCTTTTGGTGGGAGTTTGATCTGACCAGTTCTCTTGTTCCCTTTCGTTCGGTGGCGATTCTGATGGTGATTCCGGTAGAGGACGCCGGGTCGGGTGATGAGTAGATTCTTATCAGGTTCTCGTCCGTGGGAGGCTGGGGAATCGTCCATATCCGTTCCAGGGTCGCACCCTCTTCGTCCCCGATAAGTTGGACAAGGGTCTCGACTTCTATGTCATCCCCGCTGAGGTTGAGATCAAGTCCCCGTTCGACGAGATCCCTTATTGCTCTCGAGCCACGCTCCGTTTTCGACCTGAGATTCACGATGGGAACGCTGCCCTTGACCCAGGGCTGCAGGTGGTAGATAACGCTGCTTGACTCGCCATCGCTTAGTATCTGGGCGTAGAAGCGGTCGTCGCCGCATCTCTCGTTAAGTAGCCTCGCTTTTCGAGAGAAAGATTCAACGAAGTCGCCTTTTCCGTCCGAGTCTAGTGCCTCGTACATCGTATCGAGAACGTCTGGATAGAACAGCCTGCGTATGCTCTTGTAGACGGTAAGCTTTCCGATAATGATTGCTCTGAATACGTAGGAGATTTCGGTCTCTGGGTAATCGGCCTTTAGGCTTTCGAGCTTTCTTGCGGCCGTCGGACTTGGGTCAGCAGAACACATTAGCACCCACTTGAAACCAGAGAATTGTTCGTGTGCCTTCTTGAGAGACCTCTTGATCTGGTCGATTTGGCTTTTCTTGATGCCATCCCTGAAGTATTTGAACTGATAGATTACCGAAGGAGACTCGTAAGATCCCTCGTAGGCGTCAATGCCGCCGTCACCGCCTTTTCCTTCGACCTTGGTTACACTCCGTCCTTCTTTGATGAGAATCTGCAAGCAAAGATCTTCCCACCTGTCCGGAGACAAGGATGCGAAGTAGCCGTCATCAAGCATCGTGGCCAAGTGAATCTCCAATCACTCCGCATCCGCCATGAGCACCAATTGCTGCGTCGGTACCCGGCGCCGTTCCTTGGTGTAAGACGGGCTGTGTCATGTAGTGTTATCGCGAGTTCCTTCTATTTTGGCATAGGGGTGCGACGGGAATGTCGTTTTAAGGCGCCGTAACCATCTGGCTGGACCCTCAAACGGTACGTGTGTACATGTCTATCCGCCGCCGCGCCCATGGCGAGCCCCCCACGAGCCATGCGGCGGCGGTGCGCGCTGGGGCATGGCCAGCGCGCCGCCCTCGTGGCCCTGTCTCCACGGAAACTGCACTTGGGGAGGGGTGTTCTGCCCCTCCCTTCCGTGCCGTGTGGCCTTATCGCGCTAAGCCCCCAGCGCGTGCATCCTCCCTCCCGTCGGCATGCGGTAGCCCGTGGTTTCGCACCAGTCGGCGAGGAAGCGGCGTTGCGACATGGTTACCTGCCTGTTGTGGCTCTGGAACGCCTGACGTATCGCGCCGCCCCTCACCTCGACGGTCACGAGCGGCCTGTCTGGGTCGCTGGCCTTGCGCATGAGCCAGAGGTCGGTCTGGCCGCTGGCGTACCTGTCGATGAACCCGGCCACGCAGTTGTGCTGAGCGTTGGCCTCGTCGAGAATCTCGCGCACGGTGGCGGCGGGGCGGATGAGGTAGCCGTCCGACTCGAAGCCTTTGCCGTCGAGATCGGCGGCTCGCCTTGCTATCGCTGCGTCGCTGGCCTCGTGTCGGCGCATCTCACGCTCGCGCTCAAGCTCTACGAGCAGCGCTGCGGGGTCTGCGGGGTACCTGTCCTCCACGCTTCCCCTCACCCTCTGCTGCATGTCGAGGGCGTCCGTCCACAGCTGCACGTTGTAGGAGCGGGTGCGGCGGCGCTGGGCGGGCATGTCCAGCAGGGAGAGCGCGTACTCGCACGCGCGGCGCGGCTCGAACGCGATGCCGCGCCACTCCATGGAGCGCAGGGCGCAGGCGAGCCTCGGCAGGAAGTCGGCGGTTCCTCCCCTCGGGTGCTCTGCGCTCCTGTCGAGGTACCCGTTGAGCAGGTCGCGGGTCACGTCGCACCCCATGGACTCCACGAACTGCGCCACATACATCCTGTCGCGGAAGCACTCGGCGGTTGCCTCGTCTCGTCCCTCGCCGTAGAAGCCCGTGAGGCGCAGGGCGGCGCTCAGCGCCTCTCGGCAGTGGTTGTGGCCCATGGTCGGCTCCACGAGCCTCCAGACGAGGCTCGCGTGCTCCCACGTGCCGCTGAGGTTCCACTTGGCGTTCGCCCCCATGCGGGATGCCGCCCACGCCTCCACGCGCACCATGTCGCGCTTGCACATCTCGCGGAAGTCGCCGCTGTTGAGGAGCGCCACCACGGCGGCGCATCCCTTTGCGTCGTAGGCCTGCAGGGGCTGGCGGCTCCATGGCGGGGTGAGGGCGTCGCCCGTTGCCCCCTTGCAGAAGGTGCCGAGCCTCGCGGTGGTGAGCTGGTGGCGGCTCCCCGTGCGCTCGTCGGTCACGTAGTACTGGCCTTGGGTGACCAGAAGCACGAGCATCTGGGAGCGGGTGCCGCACCTGCGGCGGAACGCGCAGTCGGCTCCGTCCACGAGCACGCGCTCGAACTCGGGCGCGGGCTGCTCGCGCTTGGCCTTGGGCGTGTCGCGCTCGATGTCCCCGTGGACTATGAGGCTCCGCACGTCCACCTTCTCTTCGATGCCGAGGTTCAGAGTGAGCTGGGTCTGCATGTCGTGTCTCCCGTCTGGTCAGGCGGGGGAATCCCCTTCGGTCCCCCTGCGGGGAGGCCATGCAAGGCGGAGGGACACGGGTGGGACGGGCAGTCCCTCCGCCGTCACCGGGAGCGGGATGTGGGAGGGGCCCGCGACGGTGTGCGAGGCTTGCCCACAGGGGGTCCGAAGGGGATTGAGAGTATTTGGGTGGGGTGACGGGGCGCCGATCATCGCTCGGCGGGGCGTCGTTTTGCAAAGCTGGTGAGTCGCTCGGTACATACGTTCTAGAATACTGTCCGTCTCCAGTGGTATCGTATTAGCAAAGGTTAGAGGAGGTGCAACATGGTTACGGCTTTGGCCGACGAGAGGGTTGTCTCGCCGTATGACGAACTTATGGCATATGAGTACCTTTACGCCATGGATGGCACCTCGCGCGGCAAGATGTCTAGGGTGCTCGCCGAGAATGGAACCCTTCCCACGCGCGCGATGGCGGCAATCGAAGGTCTTATGCCCGACGAGTCGAAGTATGGTGAAGTCAGGGAATACGTCGACTCCCGGATCGGGGGGTTCTCCGTCCTTGTCGAGGGCACGCCGCAGTTCCCGCGATCCCTTCGCGCGCAGAAGGACCCACTGCCGGTCTTCTACTATCGTGGCGATCTGTCTCTCGTCGAGTCTCGCTGCGTCTCCGTGGTCGGGACTAGGCACCCCTCCGAGAGGGGTGCGCTTGCCGCGAGGCGGATCGCGCGGGCTCTTGCCGACCGCGACATCACAGTTGTCGCTGGACTGGCAGCTGGCATAGACACCGAGGCCATGACACAGGCGATCTCTGTCGGAGGGAGCGTGATTGGCGTCATAGGCACACCGATCGACAGGTACTACCCGAAGGAGAACCGTGCCCTTCAGGACGAGGTCGCCGCGAAGCACCTCCTCATCAGCCAAGTGCCCATCTATCGCTACGACCATCAGCCCTTCAACACGCAGCGCTTCTACTTCTCTGAGCGCAACGTGACAATGGCCGCGCTCTCCGAGGCGACCATCATTGTGGAGGCTGGCGAGACCAGCGGGACGCGGACGCAGGCTCGTGCCTGCATCGACCAGGGGAAGAAGCTAGTGTTCCTCCCTGGGGTCGTCGAGTCTGTCACCTGGGCGCGGGCATTCCTAGAGAAGGGCGCCAAGGTTGCCTCGTCCGTCACTGAGGCGATGGAAATGGTCGTCTGACATGGCTGGGGACAGCTGGTCAACCGTCGACCGTCTCAACCGTCCGTACAATCTCGGGGACTCCGACTTTTGCTTCTACTATCTCAGGTATACGCCATATGCCGGGTACGAACATTCCTACGCGAACCAGGAGGTAATCAACTATAAGATTCCGATTGGCGGCGCGAATGGTCTTACGAACAAGCCCAGCAGGGCTCCGCACAAGCAGCGGGCGATTGAGAACTACGCCTCTGCCATTATCGAGTTCATGTCGTCGAAGACCCTCAGGAACACTGGTGAGAGGCTTGTCGATCTAGGAGGACGGGTGGGTATTGTGCCAGCCCCAACCTCGATGACCCCGGACGATCCAGAGTTCGATGACAGGAACGTGAGGACCTGCGATATCGTTTGCGACAGGACGGGGTTCAGGTTCTGCCGGGATGTCGAGACCATGGAGTTCATCGGTCAGTCTCACTCCCAGGGCACGAGAAGCCCCGAGTTGATCAGGAGCTCGCTCGGAAGGGTTGCCCACGGGTGCGACGGCTGCGAATTCGTCTTCGTGGTAGATGACGTCCTCACGACTGGTGCCCACTTCGTTGCGATAAAGTCCCTTCTCCAGGAAAGCGGATGCTCGGCACAGGTTTTCGGAATCTTCTATGCCAAGTCAGAGCTGTAGCGCATAACGTGCTATGGAGGACGTTTGCTACAGTCATTCTGTAGATCCTCATTAGATTGATGCATTATTCAAAGGCTACCATTTCAAGAAGCTGTGCATGATTGCCTGGTTTTCGAGCGGTATGGCGAGTGCGGACGCATACGACTGGCGCGGCGACTCGTATGAGGGTCTGGCGCAGGCCTACGAGCTCCCCATCCCGACAATAGAGAGCCTTAGGCTGGCGCCAAGCAATAGGACAACTCCTAGGGCAGCCTCCCTTTCTCGATGAGCTCCTTGGCAATCGTCTTCTTGTTGACGCGGATTGAGCGCCCGATATAGATGTGGGGGAGCTCGTTGCACACGTTGAACGCCTTCGATCTTCCGATGCCAAAGACCTCCTGTAGATCCTTGGGGCTGAGCCACTCAGGCCTGTCGGCTAGGGGAGAGTTGTCCCTCAGCGATGCTACCTTTGCGACTCGTTCGTTCATTGAGTTCTCACCAGCCTTGCTCGACCATTCAGTTCAGATGGACGGAGCATATGGCAAGTGGGGAAGTGGGTTCTGCTGCGAGCGTCCAACAACTTGCTCTAAGTTGCTCTAAGGTGCTCGACCACAGAACCCACACCAAATCCTACCGCTGGGACATGAGGTCGGCCACGACCGCACCTGCGTCGGCATAACGTTTCTGTTGGTTTGACCTAAGCGAAGGGTCTTCCTAACCTTCGGATTGTCGAGATTCGAAAGAGAGGAAGACCCATGGAGAATCTTA
>JAFUBJ010000299.1 GCA_017460265.1 Atopobiaceae bacterium
CAAACCGACAAGTTTGAGCTTATCAAGCGCGTCGAGCGCCTTGGACCACAGCTCATGCGCGAGGTGCGTGGCATCAAGAAGCCCATCAGCACCAACATCGACATGTACACGGGCTTCATCTACACGATGCTGGGCATCCCACAGGACATGTTCACGCCAATCTTTGCCATCGCCCGCATGGCTGGCTGGGCGGCGCATCGCATGGAGGAGCTCTATGGCCCTGCGCGCATCATTCGCCCCGCGTACAACTCCTACATGCAGGACAGGGACTACGTGACAATCGACAGGCGCAACTAGGCGGGCCGCCTCATAGCGAACGCTGTCGTGCCTGTGCGAGGGGCCGACAGGAGAACTAGAGGACCGGGTCCTGAGGTATGAGCCTCGGGACCCGGTCCTCATCTGTAGAGCACGCGGCGGCGCAGCGGCTACTCGTCCCCGTCCTCGTCGTCGGAACGAAGTGCCTCAAACTGCGCGGTGTGGCCGCCAATGAGGTCCTCCGCAGCCTCCATGGCCGAGGCCTCGCGTTGGGACTCCATGTCGGCCGAGAAGATGTCGACGTTCTCCTCCAAGAGATTCGCCTTGTTGCGTGACGCGCGGGCGGGTCCGACATGATGGCTCGAGGACACACGCTTGAGGGTGGTCGCGGGCTTGACCTTGGAGAAGAGCGGCACGGTCTCGATGATGACTGACGAGTTCTCCAAGCCGTACCAGCGGTCGGGCGAGCCGCAGAACGAGCGGATGGCATACTTGGCATTCATGGTCCGGTAGTCGCGCGGCTGTTAGCGACGGTTTAAATCAACCATCTGGAGTCGGTTTATATCAACCAAACTGAGTCAGGTCAAATCAACCAACCACCTTCCGTTCGCAGCAGTGCCTGGCGTTTGCCGGCCGCAGGTGTCGACGCGCCGGCCGTCGTCAGTTACAAGTTCCTGCTAGACGCCCATCGGCCCCGCGCCGCGCTGCTTGGTCGCCTGCGGGACCGCCTCCACCGAGTAGGTGTCCAGCCCCTTCCCGCGGTAGCTCGGGCCACGCATCATGAACACGGAAGCCTTGTCGAATATGCGGTCGAGCGTGCACAGCAGCGTGTCGTCGCCGGTGAAGAACTCAGGCCAGTCGCTGGCCACCGCGTTGCTCGTGAGGATCATGGTGTTGGGGCCCTCCTTCTCGTAGCGGCGGTCCACCACGTCGAAGAAGAGGTCCGTGCACTCGCGGTCGAACCTTCGCCTGCCCACCTCGTCTATGATGAGGCAGGAGGGCTTCACCAGCGCGCCCACCACGCGCGAGGGGTTCCCGCGCCTCATCGCGGACTCGAAGCGGTCCTTGAGCTCGCTCGCCTTTATGTAGTAGGTCTTGAGGCCCTGCAGGCAGCACGCCCGCCCGTAGGCCTGCGCGAGGTGGGTCTTTCCGATCCCTCCCGGGCCTATGAACGCGACGTTGCGCCTGGCGTGCAGGTCCGCGAGCGCGGGCAGCCCGGCGAGCGCCTTGGCGTCGCGCCCCTGTATCCTGTTGAAGTCGAAGTTGTCGAAGGTCTTGGGCTCCTTCCTGGGCAGGCGGGAGAGCCTCAGCAGCGTCTCTATCGACGACTCCCTCCTCTTTACGCCGAGGTAGCCGAAGGTGGCAAGCAGCGCCGAGAGCTCCGGCTCGCCCATGTCGTGGTCGGAGGCGAGCGTCGCCAGCTCCGCGGGCTCAAGCGGGAGCCCGATCGCGGCCGCCGCGTCGCAGACGGCGGCGTACGCGTCGTTGGCGGCCATGGTCACATCACCATCCTTCCGAAGTCGAACCTCTCGAAGCCCGGCCCCGGCTGCGCGGGCGCGGCTTGCGCCACCGTGGTGGTGACCGCCTGGGTCGGCAGCTCCTCGGGCTGGGCGTCGTCGGCCCACTGGCCCTCGCACCACGAGTCCCTGCGTGACCACGTTACCTCGTGCGCCACGAGCTCGCGCGAGAGGTCGTCGCTGTATATGTGCAGGTAGCGGCCCTCGCGGCTGACGCGGCACTCGCGCCGGTCGTACCAGTAGGGCACGCCGAACCTGCGGCCCTCGTAGCTCACGAAGCCGTCGAAGGTGATCTTGCGCCTGGGGCACAGGTAGAGCTCGGCGCCGTCGGCGCCCTCGAGGCCGTGCGTGTGGGCCGCGCACTCGGCGGCGTGCACGTCGGCGGGCACGCACGCCAGCGCCCGCCGCCACCGGCCGGACTGCTCCGCGCACCAGAGCGCGGCCTGCTCGTTGAGGTCGGTCAGGTCGGTGAAGGTCCTGCCCGCGAGGAAGTTGTCCTTCACGAACCTGATCAGCCGCTCAGACTTGCCCTTGGTCCAGGGGTGCCTCGGCTTGCACAGCCTGGTGCGGAAGCCGACGCACCCCATGAACGCGGCGTACTCGGCGTTCCATACGGGGTGCCCCTCGGCGTCGCGCCTGGTCACGACGCTCTTCATGTTGTCGGTCAGCACCCAGTCCGGGACGCCCAGCGTGGCGAAGGCGTGGAGCATCCCTATGAACAGGCACTCCTGCCTGGCATTGGGAAAGAACTCCACGTGGGGCGTGCCGCAGTGGTGGCACACCATCGCGAGGCACGCGATCCTGTAGGAGCGGCCCCTCCAGTCCTCGACGTTCACGAACCCCCAGTCCATCTGGTACGCCTCGCCGGGGCCCGTCTCGAAGCGCTGGCCGCGGTTGCCCTGCGGGGCGGCCGCCTTGCGCTTGGCGGGCACGAGGTCCATGTGGGCGGCGACGTAGGTCTTGACCGTGGTGAGCCCGCCGCCGTAGCCCTGCGCGACCAGTCTCTCGAATATCACCTGCGAGTTCCTGACGCCCTTGCGCAGCAGGTCGTCGACGGTCCCGGTGTAGCCCGAGAGCACCGTGCGCGCCACCCTGAGCCCGATGCGGCCGTGCGGCTTGACCTTGAAGCCGTTGGCCTTGATTGTCCTGGCCCTCTGGCGGGATATGCCCGTCCTCCTGCAGAACTCCGCGAGGTTGCATGCCTGCGGGTCGAAGTCCCCGGCGCACTCGGCGCCCATCGACTCCAGGGCCTCGTCTATAATCTTCTGCAAGCCATCGTTCCTGTCATCCATTCATCTGTCCTCCTATCGCCGGCGCGTCGACAACACCAGCATAGGGGACACAGACGGGAGCGATGGTTGTTTTCTCTTGACTCGGTTTGGTTGGTTTAGTCCGACCATTTATGGTTGATATAACCCGGCGCTAACACACGTCCGAGACCACCGTCAACCTGGTCGAGCAATGGGTCATAGCGCCCTCGAACGAGATGACATTCTACACGCTGGAGGAGTTC
>JAFUBJ010000300.1 GCA_017460265.1 Atopobiaceae bacterium
ACATGGTAAAACGTAAAGACACCTATTGTTGAATACCAATAAAAGCATATCGTATAGCGCATGCCATTTATGGCGAGCGTGTAGACCTGCAGCCTGTGCTCTTCCCGGCTCATCTGTTATACGTATGAGGGGATACGACGTCTCAAAAGGACACGGTTTTGACGCAGGATATGCGTTGCGTAATCGGGTAGACCGGCTCACGGGGGTCATTTGTCGAGACATTCGCATTGCGTGATCGGGTGCAAGCGATAAAAGGCGGTCGCGCAACGCGTTCTGCCATGTCCTCACCTGCTCGTTCGGGTTTGCCTTCCGACGTGCAACTTATTGGCATGCAAAACAAGTGTCTAGCAGTGAAAACAGTGGCAGGGCGCCAACAGATTCTGTCCAGGGAAGAAGTTGGTGGACACTAACAAATCCGGCTTGTTTATGGACATCTACCAGCAAAAGAAGGACGAAACACCAACAGATTATGTCCTATAAGCCGTGAGGGCGAGGCCACCCCAGTACAGGCGCAGGCACCATTGCCAGGAACGGCCTGAGCCCCTCTCCGTGCCGCCTGCCTAGCGCATTATCGTCTCTCGGAACGGATGGTGGCGTAGCTACTTCTTCTGGGGCTTCCACATGTACGCCGCAGACATGCCCAAGGCCAGCGGCAGTACCAGACCTTTCACAAAGTCGAACATAAACGGCTCATGGGCAATGAACGAGTCCCTTATGAAGAGGGCCAGGTTGGTTGCCACCACGCACATTGCGATACAGAAGAGCAGGCGTAGGGCGAAGTTCTCGATGTAGAATTTCATGGTTGTTCCTTTCTGACGAGCACATTTCTATTCGAACGACGTCGCGCTGTGTGTGGCTAAAACAAGGAGCATGCGCCCCAGAGCCACGGCGCAGGCGACGCCGATGACGGCGATTATAGGCATGAACACACGCGGTTCGAGGCCCGTGAGCGGCGACGCCAGCAGCGGTAGTGCTGCGTAGACGAGCCCCACGAACATGCCGCGTAGCGTGCCGTCGTTGCCCTTGAGCGTCTTGGGATCCACGTCGGCGTCCTTTCCCCATTCCACATTAGGGTTGCGCGCGTCTGCCCAGGTCCCCACGCAGCACATGAGCCATGCTGCGCCAAGTGCCAGGACGAGTCCACAGACGGCGACATGCAAGTCGATGCCGACGGCCGCCGCGAGTGCAATGCCTCCTGCTCCTGCGAACAGGCAGACGATAACAACGTCCAGGGCGAACCCGACGAGTGTCTTGGCGAGGAGCTGCGTAGCCATGGGAACGGGAACGAACTTCATATAGGTCCAGCTGCTACCCTCGCGTGACACGCAGGTGGCACATGCCTTATTAGAGAGGCAGCAGACGGTGGTTATGAGGACTACGAATGCCAGCACGAATCCCGCAGCTACGGAGGTGACGTCGCCGTATTTTGCGAGGCTGCCCGCAAGATCTGTGAGCGATCCTCCAGACGATAAGCTGACGACGAGGAGGATCGGCGTGATGAGGAGCGGATAGATCACGTAAAACAGGAGCACGGAGGAGTTGCGAACGATCCTGCGCGCCTCGGTGCGCACGAGCGAGGCGAGTACGCCGGATTGCCGCTGCGCGAGCGCGCCGTCTAGCGCCTGAGCCTTGGCGCCACCCGTCGAGAGGGAGGTGACGATGCGCAGGTAGAGGAAGCGTGCCACGAACACGAACGCAGCGAAAGACGCGACGGATATCAGCACGAACGCGATGATGCCCATGGGATCTGGCTCTTGGAGCGCATGCACGGCGAATCCGTAAGCGGGAAACGCCATGACCGCTCCGCCCACATTCCCGGACATATCCCCAAGTGTGGCGGCTGCGCCGTTCCCTCCATTTAGGCGGTTGGAGACGAAATAGAGGCCAACGGAGGCACCTATCGAGACCACGGTCGTAATGGTGGTGATCGTGTCCTTTCGGCGCAGGCGCTTGAACACTGTCGCAACGAGGATGGCGAGCGTACCGGAGTAGGCCGTGGGCATGAGAGGCGCGAAGAGGGCGGCCGCGAGCAAACCCATCCAGTAGTGCGCACCTGCACCAGCAGCGATGCCCCAACCTGCGAGTGGGGCCGCTACGAAGGTGAGCGTCCAGAGGTACGAGGACGCGAGCGCTCCGAGTGCCTTTGAGATCACGATCGCGAGGGGAGACACGGGTAGTGACAGCAGGTCGCCTATGTCCGAGGAGCCAAAAAACGAGGAGAGGACCGTGGGTAGCGAAAAGATGAAAGTGAGCGATCCGCAGGCCAAGAACAGGCCGTCGAAGACGGTCTTCTGAAGTTCTGCTCCGCCTAGGACGCCGTATGCCGCCCAACCCAGCCAGCCGACGCCCCCGAGCACAATCATTACGATGATTGCGGTGCCCGCCAAGGCGCCGTTCGCCCCGGTACGCTTCTCGATCGAGGCGCGCAAGCCG
>JAFUBJ010000301.1 GCA_017460265.1 Atopobiaceae bacterium
GGGGCTTTTTGAAGGCATGCCTGACGTCGTCGGCATCTTCTTGGATGGTCTTACGCGGGCTGCGGAGGACCCAGAGGTGGAGAACGTGATCATCGACCTCAGCAACAACACCGGCGGCTCGTCCGACGCCCTTGCCTTCATGGCGAGCATCGTGACGGGACGCGACTTCATACGGTATGAGAACGCGCTGACGGGCCAGGTCATCACCCAGCACTTTGACGTCGACCGCAACCTTGACGGCGTCTTTGACGAAAACGACGCGCTGGTGGACTACAGCGACCTCAACTTTGCCGTCCTCACCAGCCAGAGCTCGTACTCGTGTGGGAACCTCTTTCCTTTGGAGATGGCCGAGGACGGGATCCTGCTTTTGGGCGAGCGCTCTGGCGGCGGCAGTTGTGTCGTCGAGATGCACGTGAATGCGGACGGCACGACTTTTCAACTCTCATCGTGGCGCGGTCGCCTCGTAGATGCGGATGGGCAGGACATCGACACCGGCATCCCCGTGGACATAGATCTGGTGTCTGAGAACGGCGGCTACGAGAACTTCTACAATCTTGAGCTGCTCAACCAGCTCATGAACGAACAGTTTGGCCAGGAGGAGCTCGAACAGGCAGCATAAGATAAGGCGCATGGTGACGGGAACCATCCCCTGAGTCATGCCCCTTGAGAAAGGAACCCCATGAAAAGACTGACATGCAATCTTGCAGCGTGCCTCTTGGCATTCTCGCTTGTCGCCTGTGGCGGACAGGCGCAGCAGGCAGAGACGGCAGACACCGAGGAAGTCGAGGTCGACCTCAGCGCAGATGACGACGAGGAGTTTGTCCTGCCGCCCATCCCCGATGACGTGACCGGCGGCAAGCCCTGGATCGACTCGGTCGTTGTGGGCAACGTCACCGAAGCCACCGAGACGTCGCCGCAGGATGACCTCTACCTCTACGTGAACAAGGACTGGATAACCTCCACCACGATCCCTGAGGGTCGGCAGTTCACGGACAGCGACGTCTTTGCCGAGGGCAGGGCCAGCGTGATACAGATCCTGACAGGCGACGCCCTCACGGAGCACGATGCACGCCAGGCGCAGCTGCTCTTTGACGCCTTCTGCGACACAGACGCGCGCACGGCGGCGGGGGTCGAGCCCGCGAGGCAGGTCATCGACGACATCCGCTCCCTTTCGAGTATCGACGAGGTGTCGGCGTTTCTGCTGGACACCGAGCGCAGCGCAGGCGTCCCGTCCCTTGTCACGGTTATCAACAAGCGCGACTCTTCGACGCATCGTTGGCAGACCGAGGTCAGGCTGTCGACCCCAACGTTTGGCCGCACCGTGGGCACCATGGGCATGAACGCCGCCAACATAGACCCCGAGAGCGTCTTCTACACGACCCGCCTTGCCCTTGTGAGCAACGTCCTCACGCGCCTTGGCTACACCGAGGATGAGGCCAAGGCCGCATTCGAAGGACGCCTCGAGCTGGAACGGGCGCTTCTCCAGGCCGCTGACAAGGCAACGGACGACCAAGACGAGACCCAGCCCCTCACCATCGACCAGCTCGACGGCCTTGTCGGAAGCTTCCCTGTGCGTGCGCTCGCCGAGGCACGTGGCTATGGGCAGGCCGAGGGCTTCATCGTGAGCGATGCCGCCGACCTGCAGGCAGCAGCTGCGGTGTACAACGACGAGCACCTCGACAACCTGCGTGACTACCTCATCTGCGGCTACGTGCTGGATGCA